>DASSYY010000370.1:0-4870 GCA_035703025.1 Gemmatimonadales bacterium
CATGTTGCCGGCGGCGGGCCCGGCCATGCCGGGACTGGCAATGCCGGGGATGCCCGCCTGGTCCGTGCTCGACTTCCTGATGCTGTTCGCGATGTGGGCGGTCATGATGACGGCCATGATGCTGCCGTCGGCGGCACCCATGATCCTGCTGGTGGCCGCAGTCAACCGGCGACGGCAGGAGCGCGCGAGCCCGGCAGTGCCCAGCGGGGTCTTCGCCGCGGGCTACCTCGTCGTCTGGGTCGCGTTCAGCGCCCTCACCGCTCTGGCCCAGTGGAAGCTCCATCAGGCCGCGCTGCTGTCGCCGCGGATGGCGAGTACCAGCCCGATCCTCGGCGGACTACTGCTCCTGATCGCGGGAGGATACCAGTTCCTGCCGGTCAAGGCGGCCTGCCTGAGCGGCTGCCGTACACCCATGAGCTTCCTCGCCAGCGAGTGGCGCGAGGGCCGCGGCGGCGCGCTGGTGATGGGCATGAGGCACGGAATGCTCTGCCTGGGATGCTGCTGGGCACTGATGACGCTGCTGTTCGTCGCCGGCGTGATGAATCTGCTCTGGGTCGCCGCGATCGCCGGGCTGGTCCTCATTGAACGGGTCGCCCGGTCCGGCCCCGCGATCGGGAGGCTCACCGGGATCGCGTTGGCCGGCTGGGGCGTCTGGATGGTGGCGGGGCCGCGCTGACCCGGCGGCTCACCGCGGAAAGGCTTCGGCCAGTCCTCCGTCCACCGTGATGATGTCCCCGGTCGTAAACCGGAACCGCTCCCCCGCCAGCACCACTGCCAGCTCGGCCACCGCCTCCGCCGGAATCAGCGAGACCCCCATCAGGTTGCGCTTCCGGTACGCCTCGAGCTGCTCCGCCTCGGTCACCCCGCGGCTCGCCGCCCGCTCCCGCACGAACCGCCGGAACAGCGGCGTGTCCACCTGGTCCGCGTTGATCGCATTCACCCGGATCCCGTCCCCGCCGAGCTCGACCGCGGCGACACGGAGCGCCTGCATGAGCGCGGCCTTGCTGCCCCCGTACGCCACCGCTTCCCGCCCCGGCACCAGCGCCGCCTTGGAGACCGACGCCACGATCGACCCGCCGATGCCCTGCCGCCGCATGACCGTAGCCGCCCGGCCGATCGCCGCCACCGCGCCCAGATAGTGGACCTCGAGTTGCCGCAGCAGGTCCTCGCGCCGGATCTCCGTCACCGGCGCGAACCTGGGCGGCAGCCCCGCGGTATAGAACAGGCAGTCGAGGCCGCCGAACTCGAGCACGGCCCGGCGGAACAGCGCGTCCAGGCTCGCGTCGTCGCGGACGTCGACCGCGGCGCCGATCACGCGGCCGGGAAACCTGGATCCCAGCTCCGTTGCGACGCCCTCGGCGGTGGCGCCGTCGAGGTCCGCCACCACCACGTGCGCACCCTCCTCGGCGAACCGCCGCGCCGCCGCCTGCCCGATGCCGCTTCCGCCGCCGACGATCACCACCACGTGGCGCGGCAGCTCCTTCCCTGCCCGCTCCCGGGCGATGGTCTCCTCGACCTTCCGCCGCTCCAGCGGCCAGTGCTCGAACTCGAAGACGTCGCGCTCGGGAATGAACTCGAAGCGGTCGATCGCCTCCGCGCCGGCGATGGCCTCGAGCGTGGCCCGATAGCAGAGGTTGGCGGTCATCGCGCTCCGCTTGTCGGTGAACGCGGTGATGAGACCAAGTCCGGGCGCCAGCACCACCTTGGCCCAGTCGTCGAGCGGCTGCTCACCCGGCGCGGCGTGGCGCGCGTGGTACGCCTCGTACTCGGCCCGCGCCGCGGACAGGCGGCTCCGCACCTGGGACACGAGCGCCTCGGGCGGCGCCGCCAGGTCGAGATCGAGCCAGACCGGCAGCCGTCCGGCGCGGAGCAGATGCTCCGGCGTCGCCATTCCTCGCCCTGCGAGCTCGGGCACCCGCTCGGCGGCCAGCGTCGCCAGCACGTCGTCGGCGTCGTCGTAGTGCAGAATCACGCGCTCCGTGCCGCTCAGCGCCCCCCGCACCGCCGGCAGCACCGTCTCGGCCAGCCGGCGACGGTCCAGAGCCTGAAGCGCCGGCCCTCGGACTGCGCCCAGCAGCAGGCGCCCGCGGCGGCTGGTGGCGACGTAGTCCTCGATCCTCGCCACCACCTGCACCAGCCGCGCATGCGCCTGCTCCGCATCGTCGGCCCAGACCACCAGCCCGTGGTGCGCCAGGGTGAGGCCGATCGCGCCGGCCGGAATGCGGTCCACCATGGCGCTCACCGAGCGGGCGAGCGGGAAGCCGGGACGGCTGTACGGCACGTACACGATCCCGCCCTCGAACAGCTCGCCGACCAGGCGCTCGGCCGTGCCGTCGGGGACATTGGTGAGGCTCATCGTCGCCACGTCGTGGGTGTGGGCGATGACGCGGTGGGGCAGCAGCGAGTGCAGCGGCGTCTCGACGCTCGGCGCGGGACCCTCCGCCAGCATACAGCCCGCCATGAAGCGCATCATCTCGGCATCGCTCATGGCCTCGGCCTCGCCGAGCGGTGCGAGCCGCGCGAGCGAGAGCCGGGTAAAGCCCTCGCGGCCGATGGTGCGCAGGTCGGTGCCGCTGCCCTTCACGAGGAGCGCGTCGCCGACCTTGATCGAGGTGTTGCCGCCGCCCGGCTGGACCAGCCGGGTCTCGCGGCCGAGGAGATGGGAGAGATGGACGAGGCTGTCGAGGGCATCCGGCGCGGTGGTCATGGGGGAGGAAGATGCGGGGGGCAGGGCGCGGACGCGAGCGGCCGCGGAGTCTTCACATCGGCGACTCCGGGACCCTCAGCTGGTCCGATCGGACGGCCGCGCTGGGGGAGCGATCTGGAACCGGAACCGCTGCTGAACGAGCTGGCGGACCGGCTTTCCACCGCGCCGCGCCGGCCGGAAGCGGGCCCCGCCGAGAGCCGTGCGCACCGACTCGGTGAAGCGGGGGTCGTCGCTCTGCACGACCTCGATCGTGGTCGTGTCCACCCGGCCCGTGGTGTCCACTACGTAGATCGCCTGTACCTGACCTTCGGTCCCGGTGGCGATCAGGTCCTGCGGGTAGACCGGTGCAGCGCTCTCCTCATAGCGCTCGACCGTTTCGTCGACGTCGAGCACGCTGAACGCGGTGTCGTGCATGAGCATCGGCGCCGGGCCGAAGGGTACCTCGCCCCGGGTCTCGCTCCGTTCGCCCCGGCGGGTGCCGCTGGCGAGCCCTCCGAGGCGTCCGACCTCCCCCGATCCCGTGAGCTCGGTCCCGCCGGCGATCTCGCCGCCGACCTTCCCCAATCGAAAGACCTCGGATTGGCGCTCAGGTGCGTCGACCCGGTCGGGCGGCAGGAGGAAGAACACCCGGGCCTCGCGCTCGTCGACCGGGAGCTGGCCGCCGCCAGCGGTCTTGGCAACGGCCAGCCAGACGATCCCCGCGTGTGCCAGGATGCTGAGGGAGGCACATTCAGCGGAGCGGAGGAAGCTCCGGTCCGATTCCAGCAGGGTGAGGTGCATGCTCGAAGTCGCCCAGCGGCGGGAGACGCCGCAGTCCACATATACGAGGACGTCCGCGCCCCGGCAAGTCGCACTCGGGGCCGGTCAGTGAACCGCCCCGCCGGCTCCGGTCGGCGCGCCGGCCCCCACGGCGCGGAGGACGCCCACCGCGCCCTTGGTCGCATCGGCAAAGGCGTGGGTGACGAACGGATAGTCGCCCGGCTCGCGCAGCCGCACTTCGAAGATGCTCCCGCCGCCGACCGGAACGTTCACGGTCTGGACGCCCGCCAGGGGGTTCGCCTGGGACCCGTCCTGAAAGACCCGCTCGAAGATCCCGCCCACTACGTGAAACGAGCTGATCCGGTTGGGGCCGGCATTCACGAGGTAGAGCCGGAGCAGCTCGTTCGGCCGCACCTCGATCGGGTGGGCGGCATACTGGCTGGCCCGACCGTTGAAGACGATCTGGTCCGGGGCCTGCCCGAGGAGCTTCTGCCAGTCGAGGCTCACGGTCCCGTCCGCGGCTGGCTTCGGCGTCAGGTAGAACTCGCTCTGCACGAAGACGTACTCGCCGGCCTTGGGCCGGGGCACGGCCGGGTCCACGATCAGCGCGCCGTACATGCCGTTGGCGATGTGCATGGCGACCGGCGCGGTGCCGCAGTGGTACATGAAGGCACCCGGCACCCGCGCCACGAACCGATAGTGCAGCGAGTCGCCCGGCATGACGTTCACGTAGTACTTGCTCGGCGCGATCTCGGCGGCATGGAAATCCATGCTGTGAGGGATGTTGGCCGTGTTGACGAGAGTGAAGTCGACGGTGTCGCCCTGGCGCACGTGGAGCGCCGGCCCCGGCACCGTCCCGCTGAAGGTCCAGGCGGCGTAGGTCACGCCCGGCGCGATGTTCACGGCGGCGTGCTTCATCTCCAGCCGGATCCGGTGGATGCGGGTGCGCTCCGCCGGCTCGAGCTTCGCCAGCCGGGGCGCGGGCTCGGCCTTGGGGCCCCCGATCGGCGCCTCTCCGTGGGACACGTCGGCCGGCGGAGTGGTGTCGGGCTGCTCCTGCGGGCTGGTGACGGCCGAGGTGCGGGAGGTGTCGGCGGCGCCGGCGGACGGCGCCGGCTTGGAACAGGCGGCGGCCAGCAGCAACAGGGCCGCCGCGGAAGCGATCGAGCGGGGCATCGGGCCATCCTGGAGTCGGCGTGATGGCGGATCGCGCGAGGCCGCACGACCCGTTCTCCCAATGCTACTCCCGCGCGTACATGATAGACACCCCCGGCTCCCAGACCAGCACGCGGTCGACGAACCGGTGATGCTGGGAGACCCAGAACCGCGCCGAGGGGACGGCCGAGTCGCCGGTGGCGAGGACCTCCCACATCGGCGCGAGCCGGCCGTTCGCCCGCACGAGGC
>DASSYY010000376.1:0-4304 GCA_035703025.1 Gemmatimonadales bacterium
CGGACATAATCGCCGAACCGCCTCACACCGGGCTCATACGGCGTCGTCGGGGGCTCCTCGGGCGCCCCGATCTCGATCGCCGCGGGCCGGGTCCGCGGGGTGCGCCCGGGCGGGCGCGGGCGGCGGCACGCTCTCCGGGGCGCCACAGCAACCGCTGCTCTCGCGTGGTGGGCTCGGATTCCGCTGGCGGTTGCTGACGCGCCCCTCCGAGCGCACCACCGCCCGCGCCCGCCCCCACCATCCCGGAACGTCGGGCAGCCCCCTCCTGAAACCCTACCTGCGGCCCTCCCGGAACCAGGCGGGCGCTCCGGCGGCGACGTGCTCGGAGGGGCGCGTCAGCAACCGCCCCGACACCTCGAACTCACCAGGCGAAAGCAGCGGTTGCTGCAGCGACCCCGGAGAGCGCGTCGCCGCCGGACGCCCGCCGGCACCGACGCACCAGTACCGCTCGGCCCGAGTCCGTCGTCGAGGTCACTGCGCTGTTTTCCACTGATTGAGCGCCTTCAGTCCACTGTCGGCCTGGGCCTCCTTCACCCCGTCGAGCACGAGGCTGTCGCCGTGGCTTGTCGGCGCAATCAGCAGCGCGCTGTCGAGCGCGGCGAGCGCCGTATCGCCCCGGATGACTCCCAGCGCCATAGCCGCGCGCCCCCGCCACTTGGCCTCGAAACCCTCCCGGTAGCGGAAGAGGAAGGTGCTCTTGCTCTGAGCCGGCAGCGCCTGGCCCAGCCGCGCGCGATGGAGACTGTCATCCGCCCAGGCGCGCAGCAGCGCGAGCTCGTGGCGCGCCCGCCGGGCGCTGTCCGGTCCCTGCAACAGCGCCGCACGCAGGAAGCGGACGACCGTGTCGCTGCCGGACGAGGACTGCTTCAGGTGCCGGAGGAATGGACCCTGGCAGTCGATGCACTCGAGCCAGCTTTCGGCCACCTGGAGATCGGTGAGCGGGAGCGGGGCGGGCCTCCGGCGCGGGAGCAGGAGGAGCAGAAGTAGGATGAGCACCACAAGGGCCCCGAGGGCCACCCATTGCCGGGTCGTCATGGCCACCCCCGCGTCGGATGGAGGGTGAGGGGAGGACAGGGCCCTCCCGCGACGGGATCGGCCTGGCACTCACGGGGGTAGCCGCCGGCCGCCGACTTCGAGCCCCAGAGCCAGGACCGCTTGTCGAAGTGCATCCGGTAGATCTCACCCACGGTGATCTGCCCGACGTCGGTCACCCCGCTGAACATCAGGTTGTCGGTCCCGAGGTAGGGATCGAGCTTCAGCTCGTTGACGTCCCCGGCATAGGACCCCGACGCTCCTCCGGGCAGGGCGGCGACACCCACCAGGCCCAGGGCGTGGCCGATCTCGTGGGCCAGTGTGGACGGTGCGTGCTGCAGCTCGGCCATGAAGATGACGTAGCGTGTCGAGGTTGGATTCGCATCGCCGAAGCACGTAACGCCGTCGTACATGTAGTGGATGCGGTTCACGAAATACACATTCAGGCTGGTCGAGGCCTGCATCGCCGCGAGAGCCGGGTTGCCCGTCGCTCCAGTGGTCAGCTTCGCGGCGAGGTCGCAGTCAGCGTCATCGAGGATGGCGCTGACATCGGTGGGCAGCGTGCCCGGCAGGGTATTGACCGAGAAGTCGAGCTTGATGCCTGCGCCCAGGTCGTCGAAGATCTGCTGCGTCATCTCGAGCTGCAGCGTCGCCCAGTCGACCCGGGGCTGCACCTGGGGGTCGCTCGCCAGGCTCGGGTCGGCGCCCTCGACCCAGGCGGCGATCGACAGGGTCGCCGGCGGGTCGAGGGTGGGGGTGAAGTCCGTGCTTCCCGCGGCGGGGTGCAGTACCGTCGGTGCGTGCCCCCCGGCGAAGACGACCATCTCCCGGTCCTGATCACCGCAGGAGCTCCACCAGTTCATGACCGCGCCATCCAGGTCGCCGAACCAGGCGTCCGGTGCGCCGGTGCAGATCAGGTCGTCCCGGCAGCGGCCGTTGCGGTACCCGCTGAACAGGACCGCCGGCGGCGGGGCCGTTCCCACGGGCGCCGCCGACATGTCGATCCGATAGCCCTCGTGAAAGCAGTCGGGGCAGTCCTCCGGCTGCCAGTCGGCGGCCAGCACGCCGACCAGCAGCACGAGGGGAGCCGAGCGCCACTGTTCGCGTGTCATGCCGGATACTTGGGCACGATCGTCGGCGACTCGCTGGGGCCCGTCCCGGGAGGACACCCGTTCTGCGGCGTCTCACCCTTGTGGTTCAGCTTCCAGATGTCGCACTGCAGGTCGTGGATGACCCCCCTCAGGTACTCGTAGTTGCTGTTGAGGTTGCCGAGCAGCGTCGTGTTCGTCTTGTCGTCCGAGGTCCCGAGATACTTGTTGATCTTCGCGATCTGATCCCGGGCCGTCTGGTCCACCACTTCGCCGGACTGCGCGGCGGAATTACTCGGTGACGGACTCTTGTTCCCGCCCCCGCACCCGATGGCTAGGAGGCTCACCGACCCTGCGATCACCAGCACGCCCACCCGTCGCTTCGCTCCTGCGGGCATAGTCGCCTCCTCGTGAAAGTGACCTGCGACGTCCACGTGACCTCCGACCTACATCTCAGCGCGCTGACAAGTTCTGCTGCCGCCGCGCGAGCGCCGCGTCTCGCACGCGATCCCCCATGCGCTGTGCCGCCTCCCGCCGGAGCCCCAGGCTGAGCGGCAGGAAGGCGAGGTCCGTCCCCGAGCGCTGGCCGTCGAACGATTCCGCGACCCGGATGGCCTCCTCCGGCTGCCGGGTGGCGAGCAGCAGTCTCGCCAGCAGCAGCCGCTCGGTGGCGAGCGGCTCCCAGTAGCCCCAGATCGCCGGCCCCAGCGGCGCGACGGGCCGGAGCGACCGGAGCGAGTCGATCGCCCCAGTCGTATCGCCGCCGGCCAGCCGCAGCCGCGCCGCCATGGCGCGGGCGGGAACCGCGTCCGCGGCGCTGCCGGATACCAGCGCGCGCTGGCGCATCCGCCCCGCGATCGCCGCGAGGCGGGCCGTCTCTCCGTGCGCGGCGCTCCACTCGCCGAACCACCAGAGCCGGGCCATGCTCACGTCGTCGAGCGGGGCGTCCTGCGCGGCCATCTCCGCCGCCCCGATGGAATCCGGCCCGGCGCCCAGCAGGGCGTCGAGCACCCGGAGCCCCCGGCCCGCGGGCACGCCCGACGCCACCACCGAGTCGGCCAGCCGGCTCGCCGCGGCGAGTGCGCCGCGCGCGATCAGGACGTGGTGAAGGCCGAGCGCGGCCGTCCACCGGCGGCTTATGTCGGGATCGGGAGCGGGCGAGGCCAGCGCCGCGCGGTAGGCCGACTCGGCGCAGCCGAGATGGCGCCCGCCGGCCGCGAGGATCCGGCCCGCCGAGGTGAGCAGGGACCCCGACGTATCGCGCAGGGCGAGAGGGGACCAGTCCACCGCGGGCCGCGAGCGGACGCACGCCAGCATCAGCTCGAGCTGCAACTGCTGCGCGGTGTCGGCGCTGAGCCGGTGGTGCCTCGTCACCAGCTGGGCGGCCGTGTCGAGGTCGTCGTTCGCGATCGCCAGCTCGGCGAGGTGGAAGACCACCGGCGCGAAGTCGGGATCGGCCTGCGCCGAGCGGAGGAAGGCGGCACGCGCGGTCGAATCGAGCCGGTCGCCGGCGGGCCAGAGGTGGTAGGCGGCCTCGCCCACGGCGTACCAGGCCTCGGACCAGTCCGGGTTGAGCTGCGCCGCGCGGGCGAACCACACCGCGGCCGAGTCGCCGTTGCCGGCGAACTGCTGGGCCATGCCGTGCGCCAGGAACCGGTTGGCCAGCGGCAGCTCGGACTCGCGGCGCAGGGCGAGCTGCACCAGCGAGTCGGCCGCGGCGTACTGGACCAGCCAGGCGGCGGTCATCGCACCCTTGAGCGCGGCGGGCACCAGGCTCGAGTCGGCGCCGAGCGCCTCGCGGTACAGCGACAGGGCGTCCCGGTAGCGGGCGTTCCGGTAGGCGACCTCGCCCGCGAGCCACTTGGCCACCGCGGCCGGCTGGTGGCGCTCGAGGTACTTCTCCGCCACGTGCGTGCTCCGGCCGACCACCCGCGGCAGCAGCAGGTTCACCGCCCGGAAGGCCAGCACGTAGGCCGGCGTGCCGGCGGGGCCCACCTCGGCCCGGCTTGCCACCAGGGAGTCGGCACCGGCGTCGAAGAGCTCGAGCCGGACCACCAGCGAGTCGCCGATGCGCGCCAGCGAGCCGCCCAGCCAGTAGCGGGCGCCGCGCCGGCGCGCGACCCGGGTCGCCGAATCGGCCGGCAGGTTGCCCCGTGCGTCGTCGCCGAGGAAGAGCCGCGCCCG
>DASSYY010000110.1:0-3647 GCA_035703025.1 Gemmatimonadales bacterium
GACGGGGTGGTGAGAGAGTAGGTCGAGGCCGTGGGCATGGCCCAGTGCTTGTTGGTGCCGTCGGCGTTCATCAGGAAGATGTCGAGCCTGCCGTTCCGCGCCCGCTGGAAGGCGACGCGCTGGTGATCGGGCGACCAGACCGGGTGCATCTCGCTGCCGGTGAACGTTGTCAGGTGCGTCACGCCGCTGCCGTTCGGGTTCATCGTCCAGAGATCGGCCTCCTCCTCGGCAACCTCGCTGACGAACACGATCCGCTCCATGGTAACCGCGGAGGACACAACCTCCGAGATCGGCACCACGGCCTCGCCGGCGGCGTCCGGTGACTCGGGAGCCAGCGCATCGCCGCCATCCTGACAGCCGGCGAGCGCGGCCGGCACGGCGAGCACGAGGATGCGACGGTAGACGCGGGCGAGGCGCCGCAGGGCGGCGAGCTGGGTGAGGGACGGCGCCATCTTGGGTCTCCTGAGGTCAGAGGTCCGGGTGCGACGCGAGTGCGAGTGTCGAAGCGATCACGGGAGCGGGCCTGTCCGCCCTGCACTCTCCATCGCGCCGTGGGGGGCGAAAACCGGACATCGATGCCAAGGCTGGAGTCGTAAGAACGATGGGGGCACCGCGGTGCCCCCATGTTCATGATCATCCGCGCGATCAGAGGTCAGGTCACGACACCCTGGCGGACAGGTGCACAGTCAGGGTCGATCCGAAGGTAGACTCGCTGATCACCAGGGTCCCGGTCCGGCGGCCCGTGGTGGCGGTCGACGTGACCTTCACGTTGAGGTAGCAGGTTCCATTCACCGTGCCGCCTTGCAGAGTGCCGCCTTGAGGGCAGGTCGTAACCGCAGAATTGATTTGGAAGTCTCCATCGACCTGATAGCTCAGGGTCACGGGGCTCGACGCGCCGACGTACATCCCCGCAGTGCACGGGGTCCCCACATTGCACTGGATGCGGACATTGCGAGAGTCGACCGACAGCGCACCGCTTCTGGCGATGAACGACGGCGCCTGATCCGGTGCGGTGGAGCCCCCGTCGCTGCACGCCAGGGTGAGAGCCGTCCCGAGAACGAGCATCGAGAGAGAGAGGAACCGCAGGGTGTGGGTGGTCCGCATGGCTGCCTCCGGGTAGAGCCTGGGTTGTAGGTCGGTTGAAGTCGTTTCTGATCCCTTCGACCTCCAACGCGCCTTCACCCGACAAAACCGGCCATGGATGGCGGCGGGCCGCCGCCGAAGGCGCCGCAGGCCCGCTGATTGCCAACCCGTTCCGGTGGGCTACCTTCTTGGGGGTCCCTCACTTGAGAGCCGACGTGGGCCTTGGCTCCGAGCCCGGCGAAACGGGTCCGCCTGCACCAGGAACGCCGCTCACCGCTCCAGCGGCCGAAGCTCTGTTCCCAGAGCTGTACGATGAGCTCCGGCGCATCGCGCACCGACACCTGGGCGCCGAGCGCACCGGCCACACCCTCTCCACCACCGCCCTGGTCCACGAGGCCTACGTCAAGCTGGCCGATCAGACCCGCGCCCGCTTCGCCAACCGATCCCACTTTCTCGCGGTCGCGTCCCAGGCGATGCGGCGGATCCTCGTGGGCTATGCCCGCAAGGTGAAAGCCGACAAGCGCGGGGGCCGCTGGCACCGGCTCGACTTCGACAGCGCGGACATCCCGGTCGAGGAACGCGCCGAGGCGCTGGTGGCGCTCGACGGCGCGATGGAGCGGCTGGCGGAGCTCAACCCGCGGCTGAGTCGCGTCGTCGAGTGCCGGTTCTTCGGCGGGATGACCGAGGAGGAGGTCGCGGCCGCGCTCGGTGTCGCCGACCGCACGGTGCGGCGCGACTGGATCAAGGCGAAGGGCTGGCTGATGCGGGAGCTCAAGGGGGCCGATGCGCCCTGACCGGTGGGCGCGGATCGAGGAGTTGATCGACGCGCTGCTCGACCTGCCGGACACCGAGCGGCGCGCGTTCCTCGCGCAGGCGTGCCCCGACGATCCCGCGCTCCGGAGCGAAGTGCTCGAGATCCTGGCGGCGGGCGAGGAGCCGGCGCCGCTGCTCGACCAGCCGCTCACCGAAATCGCGGCCGCTATGCGGGAGTTCACCGGCGAGACGCGGGTGCCGCTGCCCGAGCGGGTCGGGCCCTACCGGATCGAGCGGGTCATCGGCGAGGGCGGGATGGGCACCGTGTTCCTCGCCCACCGGGACGACGGCCAGTTCGACCAGCGGGTCGCGCTCAAGCTGGTGCGGCGCGGGCCCCATCTGGACGCCCGGGTGGTCCGCCGGTTCCGCGAGGAGCGGCAGATCCTCGCGGCGCTCAACCACCCGGGCATCGCGCGGCTGCTGGACGGCGGCATCGCCGAGGACGGCCTGCCGTACTTCGCGATGGAGCACGTCGAGGGCGAATCCATCACCAAGTACTGCGTCCGCCACGGGCTCGAGGTCGAGTCGCGGCTCTCGCTGTTCGTCCAGGTGTGCGACGCGCTCGCGCACGCGCACGAGCGGCAGATCGTCCACCGCGACGTGAAGCCGTCCAACGTGCTGGTGACGGCGGACGGCGAGCCCCGGCTGCTCGACTTCGGCATCGCCAAGCTGCTGGCGCCCGACACCGAGACTCCCGCGCTCACCCGGAGCAGCGAGCGGTTTCTCACCCCGGAGTACGCGAGCCCGGAGCAGATCAAGGGCGAACCGGTGGGCGTCGCCTCGGACGTCTACGGCCTCGGCGTGCTGTTGTACGAGCTGCTGACCGGGCAGCGGCCGTTCCGCCGGGCGGAGCGGACCGCGCACGAGCTGGAGCGCGCGGTGCTGGAGGAGGACCCGACCCGCCCGTCGGATGCGGCGAGCCCCGAGCCGCTGCGCCGCCGGCTCAAGGGCGACCTCGACGCGATCGTGCTCACGGCGATGAACAAGGAGCCGGAGCGGCGCTACGCCGGGGCGGCGGCGCTCGCCGCGGACGTGCGGCGCCACCTCGCGGGCCAGCCCGTGCGCGCGCGCTCGGCGAATCCGGCGTACCTGGTCCGCCGCTGGGCGCGGCGCTACCGCGGGGTGGTGCTGAGCGGCGTCGCGGGGGCCGCGGCCGTCCTCGTGGCGGTGGCCGTTGCCAAGGTGGCGCGCGGCCGGCCGGCGGACCTGGTGACCGGCGCCGCGCACCGGGTGACGCTCGGGCCGGAGCTGGAGCTCGATCCGGAGCTCTCGCCCGACGGGAGCCGGATCGCCTACGCCGCGGAGCGCGGCGACCGGCTCCAGATCTTCGTCCGGCCGACGGACGGCGGGCGTGCCATGGCCGTAGCGGAGGCGCTGCCCGGCTCGCACTGGCACCCGCGGTGGTCGCCGGACGGCCGGCGGATCGCGTTCCAGGCGTGGGGCGCCATCTACACGGTGCCGGCCGAGGGGGGCAGCCCGACGCCGCTCATCCGCTCGGCGCGCGCGGACGGGTGGGTGGGCTGGCCGACGTGGTCGCCCGACGGGGACACGATCGCCTACGTCGAGAACTGGGCCATCCGCGCGCGGTCCGCGGGCGGCGGGCCGTCGCGACTGATCGCCGAGCGGCCGGCGGCGCACTCGATCGCGTGGTCGCCCGACGGGCGCTGGATCGCCTTCGCCTCGGGCAACCCGGCCTTCGCGTCGGGCGAGTCGCCGCAGGGCACCCGCACCAACCTCGGCAACATCGCGCC
>DASSYY010000383.1:0-23589 GCA_035703025.1 Gemmatimonadales bacterium
CACCGTGGTGATCATGACGTCCAACGTGGGCGCCCGCGACATCATGCAGGGCAAGACCCTCGGCTTCCACGGCGGCGACACGAAGGGCAACTTCGAGAAGATGCAGGAAACGGTGAAGGAAGAGATGAACAAGGTGTTCAATCCCGAGTTCCTGAACCGGCTCGACGACGTCATCGTGTTCCACCCGCTGGCCAAGGAGCACATCGCGCAGATCGTCACGATCCTGCTCAAGGAAGTGCAGCGCCGCCTGGGCGACGAGGTCAAGCTCACGCCGGCCGCGACCGACTTCCTGGTCGAGAAGGGCTACGACCAGAACTACGGGGCGCGGCCGCTCAAGCGGTCGATCCAGCGATACATCGAGGATCCGCTCAGCGAGAAGATCCTCATGGGTGACTTCGGCCGCGGCGACGAGATCGAAGTGGACGTCGCGCCCGATGGTGAGCGGCTGGCTTTCCGGGCGCTGACCGGCACCCAGGCCTAGGCCGCCGCGCCGGCTCCCACGGAGCCGGCGCACCCTCCTCCGACCGAGTGCGGATGCAGCGTTTTCTCCCCCTCATCGCCGCCGTAGCCCTCCTCTTGGGGGGACCGGCGGCGCTGCTTGCCCAGGACGACCAGCCCCCCATCGTCGACAGCATCGCCGTCGTGGGCCAGGCGCGGCTGACCGCGGCCCAGATCATCGGCACATCCGGCCTCATCGTGAAGCAGCCGGTCAACTACCGCGACATCCAGCGGGCTATCACGTCCCTGTTCAAGACCGGGCAGTTCGACGACGTCGTGGTGGAGCAGGAGCCCCACGGCGAGGGGCTCCTGCTCACGGTCCGGGTCAAGGAGCGGCCGGTGCTGGAGAAGTGGGCGGTGCGCGGCGTGACCAAGGTCTCGGAGAGCGAGGTCAAGGGCCGCGTGCGGCTGGCCGAGAATCGGCCGCTCGACCGGAACGCCGTGGAGCAGTCGCGCGCGTCGATCGACTCGCTCTACAAGCACGACGGGTACTACAGCGCCCAGATCAAGACGCTCGAGCTGGCGCAGGACAACGGCAAGGTCCGGATCGTCTACGACGTGAACGAGGGCCAGCGGGTGGCCATCAGCCAGGTCATCGTCGAGGGCAACGAACGCTTCAGCGACAAGCAGGTGGTCAAGCACATGGCCACCCGGCCCGAAGGCTTCTGGTGGTTCCAGAAGGGCGAGTACGACGAGCGGAAGGTGGACCAGGACGTCCGCGAGCGGCTGCCGCGCTGGTACGCCGACAACGGCTTCGTCGACTTCCAGGTGACCCACGATTCGCTGGTCGCGGATTCGGCCGGCGGCAAGGCGGTGCTGCACCTCACGGTCGAGGAGGGCCAGCCGTACGAGGTGGGCAAGTTCGACATCGAGGGCGCCCGCCGGTTCTCCACCGAGGAGCTGCAGGTCTTCTATCCCTTCGGCCCGGTCGGCACCAGCGGGACGCCCGTCGGCGGCCCCCGCGCGTTCAGCCGCTCGGACTGGGACGGCGCCACAGAGAAGGTGCAGAACCTCTACGCCAACAACGGGTACATCTACGCCCAGGTGGAGCCCACCGAGAGTCGCCGCACGGGCCCGGACGGGAAGCCGGTGGTCGATCTCAAGTGGAACATCCGCGAGGGCTCGCCCGCGACGATCAACAAGGTCGAGATCGTGGGCAACGACGTCACCCACGAGCGGGTCATCCGCGAGGCGATCGTCATGCTGCCCGGCGACCTGTTCAGCCGGGAACGCCTGATCCGCTCGTACCAGAACGTCTCCAACCTGGGCTTCTTCCAGCAGCCGCTCCCGAGTCCCGACGTCAAACCGTCGGCCAACGGCGTCGACGTCGACATCATCTTCCGGGTCGAGGAGCGCCGCACCGGCAACATCAATTTCGGCGCGTCGCTGGGGCAGGGCACCGGCGTCGGCGGGTTCCTGGGGCTCGAGGAGCCGAACCTGTTCGGCCGGGGCAAGCGCGGCAAGCTCCAGTGGCAATTCGGCAAGAACATCAACGACTTCACGCTGAGCTACACCGACCCGGCCATCCGCGAGAGCCGGATCTCGGGAACGGTGTCCCTGTTCGACTCCCGCGCCCGCTACACCATCGGTGACCTGGGCCGCCGGAAGCAGACCGGCGGCAGCGTCCAGCTCGGGTTCCCGTTCTTCGGCTCCCGCTACACCCGCTTCTTCACCTCGTATTCCTACCAGCGGGTCCGGTATTCCGAGGGCTCGGTGGACCTGCGGGCCCGGTTCAGCTGCAGTGCCTGCAGCCGCTCGACCATCGGCACCAGCGTGCTCCGGGACACCCGGGTGGGCCTCCCGTTCGCGGTCGGCGGGTCGTTCACCAACGTGAGCGCCGAGCTCAACGGCGGGTTCCTGGGCGGGACGGGCGACTACCGGAAAGTGGACATGGAGGGGCGCTGGTACGCGCCGCTGGGCACCCTGGGCGGCGCCGGGCAGCTCGGCGCCGGGGTACAGTTCGTGCTAGGCCTCACCGCCAAGTCGGGATTCATCTTCGGAGACGCCGGCCCGTTCTTCACCGAGCTCTACTCGCTCGGCGGGGTCCAGTACGGCGTGCCGCTCCGGGGCTACGACGAGTTCTCGATCACGCCGAACGGGTTCGACCCGTCCGCCAGCGGCAACCAGGCCAGCCCGGACGCCTTCGGCAAGTCGTTCGCGGCCTTCACGGTCGAGGCCGGCGCCCGGATCAGCCAGTCGCTGTACCTGAGCACGTTCTTCGACGCGGGCAACGTGTACCGCAGCTCGCGCCAGTGGGATCCGACCCGGCTGTTCCGCGGCGCCGGCTTCGGGGCGGCCGTGATCTCGCCGCTGGGGCCGATCGGCGTGGATCTGGGGTACGGGTTCGATCGCGTGGATGGGCAGGGCCGCCCCGACCCGGGATGGCAGCTGCACTTCAAGCTCGGCAATTTCTTCTAGCAGGTCACCGCACCTTTCATCGGGAGCAACGCATGAAGCTGTCCGTTCCGGCAACCTGGGCCGCCATCCTCACGCTCGTCTGCGCGGCGGCGCCGCTCGCGGCCCAGCAGAGCGGGGGAGGGAAGATCGCCTACGTGAACACCCAGGCGATCCTCAAGGCGACGCCGGGCTACGCGTCGGCCGAGTCGACCTTCACCAAGGAGCTCGAGACCTACCGGGGCGAAGTCCAGAAGCTCCAGGCCAGCCTCGATTCCGCGGCCTCGGACTTCGAGCAGCAGTCGGTGCTCCTGAGCCCCACGCAGCGTGCCGCCAAGCGCAAGGATCTGGAGGGCCAGCAGCAGAAACTCGAGCAGCGCACGCAGGAGCTGCAGCAGCGGGCCGCCTCGCGCGAGCGCGAGCTGCTCGACCCGATCCAGTCCAAGGTCAACAGCGTGATCGAGGGCATGCGCGCCTCCGGCAACTACGCGATCATCTTCGACGTGAGCGCGCCGAACAGCGGCATCGTCACGGCCGACAAGTCGCTCGATCTCACGCAGAAGGTCATCCAGCAGCTCAAGACGGGCACCTGAGCCCGTGACCCAGGCAGGCCTCACCGCGCAGGCGGTCGCCGATCTCGTCGGTGGCCGCCTGCTTGGCGATGGGACGGTGGTGGTGCGGGCGGTGCGCGCGCTCGCAACGGCGGGACCCGAGGCGGTGTCGCTCGCGGTCTCGCCCCGCTACGCCGAGGACCTGCGGGCCTCGCGCGCGGGCGTCGTGCTCGTCCCCGAGGCGCTCGCGCAGCCGCCCGAGGGCGCCCGCGCCCGGGTTGTGGTCCGGGATCCCTATGCCGCCCTGGTGCGCGTAATCGGCGAGCTGTTCCCACCGCCGGCGCCGGTGCCCGGGGTCGATCCGACCGCGCGGCTCGGCTCCGGCTGCGTGCTCGGCCAGGACGTGAGCGTCGGGCCGTTCGTGGTGCTGGGCCGGGGCGTTCGCCTCGGCGACCGGTGCCGGCTGGCCGAGGGCGTGTCCCTGGGAGACGGCGTGACCGTGGGAGAGGACACCGTGATCGGCCCGCGCGCGGTGTGCTACGCCGACGCGACGATCGGCGCCCGGGTGGTCATCAAGGCGGGCGCGGTGGTGGCCGGGCCGGGATTCGGATACCTGTCCGGCGCCGCGGGTCACACCCGGATCCCGCACGTGGGCGGGTGCATTCTGGAGGACGAGGTGGAGATCGGCTCCAACTCCTGCGTCGATCGCGGCAGCGTGGACGACACCGTCATCGGCGCGGGCACCAAGCTCGACAACCTGGTGCACGTGGGGCACAACGTGCGGATCGGCCGGCGCTGCCTGCTCATGGCGGGGGTGGGGATCGCCGGGAGCACGCGGATCGGGAACGACGTCATCCTGGCCGGCCACGTCGGCGTCACCGATCACCTGGTGATCGGCGACGGCGCCCGGATCGCGGCCAAGAGCGCCGTGTTCGGCGACATACCGGGAGGAGCATCGTTCAGCGGGCATCCCGCGCGCCCCCATCGCCAGTTCCTGCGGGCCCAGGCCACGCTCTATCGGGTGGCGCCGATCATCTCGGAGCTGGAGCGGCTGCTGGCCGACCGCGGTCGCACGGAGGGGCGCGATGGCTAGGCGCACGCTGGCGGGCACCGCGGTGGTGCGGGGGACCGGACTGCACACCGGGCGGCAAGCGACGGCCCGCTGCACGGGCGCGCCCGCGGGCCAGGGCATCGTCTTCCGCCGGACCGATCTCGATGGGGCACCCCCGATCCCGGCCCGGATCGCGCAGGTGCAGTCGACCGAGCGACGCACGATGCTGGGGCAGGGCGAGGCGTCCGTGCAGACGGTGGAGCACCTGCTGGCTGCCGCGGCCGCGCTCGCCCTCGACGACATGACGGTCGAGCTCGACGGGCCGGAGCCGCCGATCGGTGATGGATCCTTCGAGCCGTTCCTCTCGGCGCTGCTCGAGGCCGGCGTCGCCGAGACCGCCGGCGAGCCGGTGGTCTACCGGGTGACGGCGCCGTTCCAGCTCGCCGACGGCGACTCCAGCTACGTCGTCGCCCCGGCGTCCGGGCTCCGGCTCACCACCACCATCGAGTGGGCCCACCCCTTGATCGGCCGGCAGAGCGGCGCCTACGACATCACGCCCGCCGAATTCGCCCGGGAGCTGGCGGGCGCGCGCACCTTCGGTTTCCTTCGGGAGGCCGAGGCGTTGCGGGCGCGCGGCCTGGCGCTGGGAGCGGCGCTCGATTCGACGCTCGTCCTGAGCGAGGACGGCCTGGTCGGTGGCGCGACGCTCCGGTGGCCCGACGAGTTCGTCCGGCACAAGGCCGCCGACCTGCTGGGCGACCTCGCGCTCGTCGGCGGGCGCGTGCAGGCCCACGTGATCGCAACGAAGCCAAGCCACCAGGGCAACATTGCGCTGGCCCGGTGGCTCACCCGTACCGCGCAGCGCGACGGAGGTGTGGCGATGGACATCGGCAAGATCCTGGACGTCATCCCCCATCGGTATCCCTTCCTCCTCGTGGACCGGATCCTGGAGGTCGAGGGCACCAAGCGGATCGTCGGGATCAAGAACGTGACCATCAACGAGCCATTCTTCCAGGGGCATTTCCCCGGCCATCCGATCATGCCCGGCGTCCTCATCATCGAGGCCATGGCGCAGGTGGGCGGGATGCTGCTGCTCGGGACGATCGAGGATCCCGATCAGAAGGTGGTCTACTTCATGTCGCTCGACAACGTGAAGTTCCGCCGGCCGGTGCTGCCCGGCGACCAGCTCCGCTGCGAGCTCGAGATGCTGCAGAACCGCGGGCGCACCTGCCGCATGAAGGGCGTGGCGTACGTGGACGGCAACGTCGTGGCGGAAGCGGAGATGATGGCGCGGGTGGTGGATCGGTGACTACGGTCGTCCATCCCACGGCCATCATCGACCCGTCGGCCCGGCTCGGGCACGGGGTCGAGATCGGTCCGTGGGCCATGGTCGGCCCCCAGGTGACCGTTGGCGACCGCTGCCGGCTCGGTCCCCGCGCTCGGCTGGTACGAAACGTTCTCCTCGCCGACGACGTCAGCGTGGGCGACGGGTCGATCCTGGGCGGCGATCCCCAGGACCTCAAGTACCGGGGCGAGGAGACCTGGGTCGAGATCGGCGCGGGCACGATCATCCGCGAGTACTCGACGATCAACCGGGCCACCTCGCAGAGCTACCGCACGGTGGTCGGGGCCCGCTGCTTCATCATGACCTACGTCCACCTGGCCCACGACTGCCACATCGGCGACGACGTCACCATCGCCAACGGGACCCAGTGCGCCGGGCATGTCACAATTCACGACCGCGCGGTGCTGAGCGGCCTCAACGCCGTCCACCAGTTCGTCACCATCGGCACGTACGCCTTCGTGGGCGGCGGCTCGCGGGTCAACCAGGACATCCCGCCCTACGTGAAGGCGGTGGGCAATCCGATGGAGCTCTACGGGCTCAACTCGATCGGGCTCCAGCGCGCCGGATTCTCGGGCGACACGATCGCCGCGCTCAAGCGCGCCTACCGGCTGTTCTTCAACTCCGAGCTCAACCTCTCCCAGGCGATCGAGCGGGCGCGGAGCGATCTGCCCCCATCGCCCGAGGTCGAGCGGTTCCTCGCCTTCGTCGAGTCTTCCGAGCGGGGCGTGCCCGCGTGAGCCGGCGCCTGCCGATCGGCGTGGTGGGCGTGGGCGCGCTCGGCCGGCACCACGCCCGCCACCTGGCGATGCTGGAGGAGGCAGAGTTGGTCGGCGTGTACGACACCGATCCGGCGCGGGCCGCCGCGGTCGCGGTCGAGGTCGGCACCACGGCGTTCGGCGATCTCGACGGACTGCTCGGCCGGGTCGAGGCCGTGACGGTCGCGGTGCCGACGCCGGCCCACGCCGCTGTGGGACTTCGGGCGCTCGAGCGCGGCGTGCCCGTATTGATGGAGAAGCCCCTGGCCGCCACCGTGGCCGAAGCCGACGCGCTCATCGCCGCGGCCGCGCGGCGCGGGGTCCAGCTCCAGGTCGGCCACATCGAGCGCTACAACCGGGCCCTCCGCGCGGCCGAGCCCTATCTCGACGGTCCCCGGTACATCGAGAGCCAGCGGCTCGCCCCGTTTCAGCCCCGCGGGACCGACGTGGCGGTCGTACTCGACCTGATGATCCACGACCTCGACCTGGTGCTCCGACTGACCGGCGGCGCGGAGGCCACCGAGGTCCGCGCGTCCGGCCTCGCTCTCCTGAGCGCCCATCTCGACATCGCCAACGCCCGGGTCGAGTTCACCAACGGCGCGGTCGCGCTGGCGACCGCGAGCCGGGTGTCGCGCGAGCGAGTGCGGCGGCTGCGGCTGTTCCAGCCCAACGGCTACCTGTCGCTCGACCTGGCCAGCGGCGGCGGCGAGTTCATGCGGGTCCGGAGCGACTGGCGGCCGGGCACCGGGAACGCGCTCACGGACGTGGTCGAGCGGGTGGTGCTCGAGGCGCCCGAGGCGGACGCCCTGCAGCTCGAGCTCCGGAGCTTCGTGAACGCGGTACGGGGAGAGCGCGAGGTGGTGGTCAGCGGCGAGGAGGGACGCAGTGCCCTCGCCCTCGCGCTTCGGGTGGCCGACGCCGTCAGGACGGCGCCGCTCGCCATCCCCGCGGCAGGATGATCGCCCGGCCCGCCCCTCGTATCTTCGTCTCCGCCGGTGAGCCCTCGGGCGACCTCCACGGCGCCGGCGTCGTGCTGGCATTGAGGGCTCGCCATCCCGACGCGATCATCGAGGCGCTGGGCGGTCCGCGCATGGCGGCGGCCGGCGCCACCATCCGCTATCCAATGGAAGGCCTGGCTGCCTTCGGCCTGGTCGAGGTCGTCACCAAGCTCGGCGCCCACCTCCGGCTGCTCCGCGCCCTCCGGGCCGATTTCCGGGCCCACCGCTACGACCTCGTGATCCTCATCGACTATCCCGGCTTCCACGTTCGCGTGGCGGAGGCGGCGCGCCAGGCGGGGACCAAGGTCCTCTACTACATTGCGCCCCAGCTCTGGGCCTGGCGGCCGGGCCGGGCGCGGCGGTTCGCCTCGGCGGTCGATCGGCTGGCGGTGGTGCTGCCGTTCGAGCAGCGCTTCTTCGGCGGGCTCGGGCTCAGGAGCGACTACGTCGGCCATCCGCTGGTGGACCGGGGTGCGTGGCCCACCCGCGCCGAAGCACGCGCCCGGCTCGGCATTCCCGACGACAGCCGGGTGCTGGGGATCTTTCCCGGCAGCCGGCAGCAGGAGGTCGGCCGGCTGTGGCGCCCGTTTCGCGACGCCGCGCTGCGTCTGCTCGACGAGGGCCGCTGCGACCGGGTGCTCGTCGCCGGCACGGCAGGCGGGGACTACCCCGACCCCGGTCCGCTGACGATCCTGCGTGCGGATCCGATTCCGGTCTTTGCGGCGTCCGACGCCGCGCTCGCGAAGTCCGGCACGACGACGCTCGAGGCGGCGCTCGCCGACGTGCCGATGGTGGTGGCCTACAAGGTCCATCCGCTCACCTGGCTCATGTTCCAGCGGCTCCGCACGGTCGAATGGGTGAGCCTGGTCAACCTGGTCGCCGAGCGCCAAGTCGTGCCCGAGATGCTGCAGGCGGACGCGGAGGCCGGGCCGCTGGCCGACGCGCTCCGGCCGCTGCTCGACCCGCGCGATCCGATCACCCTGGCCCAGCGCGAAGGCCTGGCCCTCGTGCGGCAGCGGCTCGGCGCGCCGGGCGCGACCACACGGGTGGTGGCGCTGGCCGACGAGCTGCTCGGCGTGTGAAGCTCAAGGTCCCGCCGGCGGCCGCGCGCATGCTCGCCGCGCCGGCGCTCCGGGTGCTGGCGGCGTCCTGGCGGGTCCGCACGGTCGACGAGCACCGCTGGCGGCCGCTGTACGAGGCCCGCCGGCCCCACGTCTTCCTGCTCTGGCACGAGGCGCTGCTGCCGTTGCTCTGGCATCACCGGCGGCAGGGCATCGCGATCGTGGTGAGCGAGGCACGGGACGGGCAATACCTGGCCGACTTCGCGCTGTCGCTGGGCTACCGAACGGTCCGCGGCTCGAGCACCCGGGGAGCCGCCCGCGCCCTCCTCGGTGCCGTCCGCGAGCTACAGGCGGGCCATGCGGTGGCGTTCACGCCCGACGGTCCCAAGGGGCCACGGCGGACCATGAAGCCCGGGGTCGTGGCCGCGGCGCAGAGGGGTGGCGGCGTGATCGTGCCGCTCCATGCCGAGGCGCGGCGGGCCTGGCGGTTAGATTCTTGGGACCGATTCATGATCCCGAAACCCGGCGCCGAGGTGCGCATCCGGTACGGCCGCCCCTTCGAGGTGGCCCCGGGCGAGGCCGGGCTCACGGCCGGGCTGGCCGAAGCGGAGGAGCGACTGCGGGAGATCGCGGGGACCGAGCCATGAGCCGCCGGGGCGACACCCACCGGGTCATGCGCTGGCTGTGGACCAGCCGGCGCCCCGACGCGCGCCTCGCGCGCCTGGCGCTGCTGCCGGTCTCGGGCCTCTGGCGGCTGGCCATGGACACCCGCGGGCTCGCGTACCGCCGAGGCTGGATCCCGGTGCACGACCTGCCGCTGCCGTCGGTAGCCGTGGGCAACCTGACCGTGGGCGGGTCCGGTAAGACGCCGATCGCCATCTGGATCGCGCGGCACTACGTGTCACGCGGGCTCCGGCCGGGAATCCTGCTCCGCGGGTACGGCAACGACGAAGCGCTGGTGCACCAGCACTCGGTGCCCGAGGCGGTGGTCGTGGCCGATCCCGATCGCGCCGCCGGGGCGGAGCGCGCCCTGGCGAACGGCGCCCAGGTGCTGGTGCTGGACGACGCCTACCAGCGGCTGGATGTCCGCCGGGACTTGAACGTGCTGGTGATGAGCGCCGAGACCACTCGCGCGGTCCGCTGGCCGCTGCCGGCCGGACCCTGGCGCGAGGGCTGGGCGGCGCTCGACCGGGCCGATGCCGTGATCGTCACCCGGAAGCGGGCCACACCCGAGGCCGCTGCCGAGCTGGCGCGCGAGCTCGAAGGCCGGGTCCGCGGTCCCATCGCGGTGGCGCACCTGGGCCTCGGCACGCTCGAAGGCCTGGTCAGTGGAACCCGCCGGCCGGCCGGCACGTTGGCCGGAAAGCGGGTCGTGGCCGCCTCGGGGATCGCCGATCCCGACGCCTTCGTGGCCCAGACCAAGGCCACCGGCGCCGCGGTTCAGGTCGCGACCTGGAAGGACCACCACGACTACCGCGACGAGGACGTGGCCTGGCTCGCGCACGCCGCTCGGCGCGCGGATCACGTGGTCATCACCCAGAAGGACGCCGTGAAGCTGCGGGACCGGTGGCCGGCCACCGTTCCCGAGCCGCTGGTGGCGCTGCTCGACTTGACGTGGGAAGAAGGCGGTGACCGGATCGCCGCCGTGCTGGACGCCGTCGTCACGCCGGTGGAACGCCTGTAACTCACACTCGGAGCAACCCGGACTCTCTATGAGCACCACAAGCCGTCCATCGCAGTACGTCATCCGCCCGGAGAAGGACACCTTCCTCAACGAGGAAAATCCGTTCGAGGCGATGATGTCGCGCTTCGACTACGCGGCACAGCGCCTGAGCCTCGACACCGGGCTCTACAAGGTGCTGCGAAGCCCCGAGAAGCAGATCATCGTCAGCGTGCCGATCCATCTCGACAGCGGCGAGGTCGAGGTCTACACCGGCTATCGCGTGCTCCACAATACCAGCCGCGGGCCGGCCAAGGGCGGCATCCGGTTCGACATGAACGTGACGCTCGACGAGGTGAAGGCGCTGGCGGCGTGGATGACGTGGAAGTGCGCGGTCGTCAACATCCCGTTCGGCGGCGCCAAGGGCGGCGTCATCTGCGACCCCCCGAACCTCTCCAACGCCGAGCTCGAGCGCATCACCCGCCGCTACACCTCCGCCATCATCGATACCCTGGGGCCCGACTCCGACGTTCCGGCGCCCGACGTGAACACCAACGAGCGCATGATGGCGTGGATCATGGATACCTACTCCATGCACAAGCGCCACACGGTGACCGCGGTCGTAACCGGCAAGCCGGTGGAGATGGGCGGCTCGCTCGGCCGTCGCGAGGCCACCGGCCGGGGCTGCATGCTGGTGACGCGCGAGGCGCTCAAGAAGCTCGGCATGCCGGTCAAGGGCACGCGCGTGGCGGTGCAGGGCTTCGGCAACGTCGGCTCGATCGCGGCGCAGCTCATGGAAGAGATGGGGCTCACGGTCGTGGCGGTGAGCGACAAGTCGGGCGGCGTGTACAACCCGAAGGGCCTCAACATCAAGGAACTGCAGCAGCACGTGAAGCAGAAGCGCTATCTGAACGAGTACAAGGAGGCCGAGCAGGTCGGCAATCACGACGTGCTCACGCTCGACTGCGAGGTGCTGGTGCCGGCCGCGCTCGAAAACGTCATCACGAGCCACAATGCCCGCGACGTCAAGGCCCGGATCATCTGCGAAGGGGCCAACGGCCCCACCACGGCCAACGCCGACAAGATCCTGGAGGAAAAGGGCGTCTTCGTCATCCCCGACATCCTCGCCAACGCCGGCGGCGTGACGGTCAGCTATTTCGAGTGGGTCCAGGACCGGGGCGGGTACTTCTGGGACGAGGACACGGTCAACCAGCGGCTCGAGCGCATCATGGTGCACTCGTTCGACGAGGTCGTCGCCATGGCCGGCAAGCACAACGTCAATACGCGCATCGGGGCATACATGCAGGCGATCGAGCGGGTGGCGGCGGTGCACCGGCTGCGGGGCATGTACGCGTGAGGGGGCGCGCCCGCTAGGGCCGTCCGGTGGAACTGGTCATCCTGGCCGTCGGCAAGCTGCGCCCGAGCTACCGCGACGCGGCCGACGACTACCTCCGCCGGCTCGGCCGGCACCACAAGGTCCGCGAGGTGGAGGTCCGGGAGGCCAGCCGAGCCCCGACGACCGAGGCGCAGCGGCGCGAGGAAGGCGAGCGGCTCCGGGGCAAGCTGCCCCCGGGCGCGCGGCTCGTGGCGCTGGCGCGCGACGGCTCGCCCTGGTCCAGCGAAGAGCTCGCCCGGCGGCTCGGAACCTGGCTCCGGGAGGCCCGCCCGGTCGCCCTGGCGATCGGCGGCAGCCACGGCCTCGATCCGTCGCTCCTCGCCTCGGCGGCCGATCGGTGGAGTCTCGGCCCGCTGACGCTGCCGCACGAGCTGGCGCGTGTCGTCGTGGCGGAACAGCTCTACCGCGCGAGCACGATTCTGCGCGGCGAACCGTATCACAAGGGCGCCGGGATGCGCGAATGACGGAATGGTTCGAGGAGTGGTTCGGTGAGGAATACCTCCAACTCTATCCGCATCGCGACGCGGCCGAGGCCGAGCTCGCCGTCGGGCTCATTCTCGAGCGCACCGGGTTCGCGCCCGGGTGGCGGGTGCTCGACGTGGCCTGCGGGGCGGGCCGGCACGCCCGGGCCTTCGAATCCGCCGGCGCCCGGTGCGTGGGGCTCGATCTCTCCATGGCACTGCTCCGGGTGGCCCGCGGCGCCACCGGCGCGCCGCTCGTCCGGGCCGACATGCGTGCGCTGCCGGTGCGGGCAGGGTCAATGGACCTGACCGTCAACCTCTTCACCAGCTTCGGCTACTTCGAGCGCGACGCGGAGCACGCCACCGCGCTGCACGAGATGGTCGCCACGCTGCGGCCGCGGGGATGGTTCGTGATCGACTTCCTGAATCCGTCCGTGGTCCGCGCGCGGCTCGTGCCTCGGGAAATCCAGCGGCTGGACGGCGCCGAGGTCACCGTCGCGCGGTCGGTGTCGCCCGACGGGCGCTACGTCTGCAAGACCATTACCACGCCCCGCGGCCGGCGCTTCAGCGAGCGTGTGCGGCTGTTCGGCGCGGATGAGATCGCGGCGATGCTCACCCACACCGGCGTGACCGTCCGGGCGCGCTTCGGGGACTACGACGCGTCCGCGCTCGCTCCCGACTCGCCGCGAACCATCCTGTTCGGGCAGGTCGCGTGAGTCTCCGGTTCGCCGCCACACCGCTCGATCACCCCCTCGCCACACCCGCGCCACGCGCCGGCGCCCGGCCCGAGGCCATCGATGCCATCGCGGCCGCCTTCCTTCCGTCTGCCACGCGCGACGCGCAGGTCGCCCGGCTGCGGACGCCCGGCGCCCTCGCCGTCACGACCGGCCAGCAGCCGGGCCTCTTCACGGGGCCGCTCTACACGATCCACAAGGCGCTCAGCGCCTCAGCGCTGGCCGGCATCCTGGAGGAGCGCTGGGGGCGGCCTGTCGTCCCCGTCTTCTGGCTGGCCGGCGACGACCACGACTTCGCGGAGGCGAGCAGCACCTCCTGGATCGCGGCCGACGGCTCGGTCGCCACGGCCGCGCTCCCGCCTCGGCCCCCGGACGCGCCGCTGACCCCGATGTACCGGACTCCGCTCGGCGACGGCGTGCGCGCCGCGCTCGACCAGCTCGCGGCGGGCATGCCGCCTTCCGAGTTCCGCGACGCCACCCTCGCCTGGCTGGAGCGGTACTACCGGCCCGAGGCGACGGTCGCCGGCAGCTACGCCGGGGCCCTGGCCGAGCTGCTGGGGCCGCTCGGCGTGCTGGCGTTCGACTGCACACACCCGGCGGCCAAGCGCGCCGCGGCGCCGATGCTCGTCGCCGCGCTCCGGCAAGCCCGCGAGCTCGACACCGACCTCGACCGGTGGGCCGAATCCCGGGGCGTGACCTCGCGGACTTCCGGCATCACCGTCGGCGACGGGGCCGCCCTCGTCATGGTCGAGGCCTCCCTGGGACGCGACCGGCTGGTGCAGGACGGCGCGGAGTTCGTCACCCGGCGAAGCCGCGAGCGCTTCGACCTGTCCGCGATCGAGCGCATCGCCGCCGAGGAGCCGACCCGGCTCTCGCCCAACGTGCTGCTCCGGCCGGTCGTGGAGAGCGCCATCCTGCCGACAGTGGCCTACCTCGGCGGCCCGGGCGAGCTTCGCTACCTGGCGCTCACGCCGCCGGTCTATGAGCGACTCGAGGTGCCGCGCCAACTCCCGCTGCCGCGGTGGTCGGGCGTCATTATTGAGCCGCGGGTGGATCGGGTGCTGGAGAAGTTCGGCGTCGACCTCACCGACCTCGCCGCCCCGCCCGGCGCGCTCGAGGCCCGGCTGGTGCGCTCGCAGCTTCCGGCGGAGGTCGTGGCGGCGCTCGACGGCCTGCGCCGCGCCCTGGAGGAGGGATACGCCGTGCTCGAGCGCGCAGCGACCGAGATCGACCCCACGCTGGCCCGTCCCACCCAGACGGCGCGCCAGCAGGCCGTCGGCGGGACCCAGGACATCGAGAAGAAGCTGGTGCAGCATCTCAAGCGCCGGCAGGAGACCGAGCTCGGCCAGCTGGCGCGGGCGCGCACCTCGATCGTGCCCAACGGCAAACCGCAGGAGCGAGTGCTGACCGTGGCCCCGTTCCTCGCCCGGTTCGGGCCGGGATTGCTGCAGGACCTGACCGACGCCTTCCGGACCTGGTATCGCGACGCCCTTGAAGCGCCGTCGCAACCGGCGTAGACTCGACCTCATGTCGGTCATCGCGCTCTTCCTGCTGGTGGCGCTCCTGATCCCGATCCTGGGCATCGTAGTGGACTCCCCGATCGGACGCGCGCTGGCACGGCGGCTCGAAGGACCGCAGGAGACGCCGCCCGACGTGTCGGCCCTGGCCAAGCGCGTGGAGCTGCTCGAGGCCGAAGTGGACGACCTGACCCGCGGCCTGCAGTCGCTCCAGGACGAGAACGCCTTCCTGCAGCGCCTGCTCGCCGACCCTTCGTCGCGCTCCACCCTCCCACCGCCGCCCCGATCCTGAGCACCGCCGCGCGCCGCACCTCACGGCCGGCGGTGATGGTTGCCTCGGGAATCCTCCTGAGCCGGCTGGTCGGGCTCGTCCGGAACCGGGTCTTCGCGCACTACTTCGGCACGTCCGACGCGGCCGACGCGTTCAACGCCGCGTTCCGGATCCCGAACTTCCTTCAGAACCTGTTCGGCGAAGGCGTCCTCTCCGCCTCTTTCATTCCGGTCTATGCCGGCCTCCGCGCCCGCGGGGACGAGACCGAGGCGCGGCGGGTGGCCGGTGCAGTCGCCGCGCTGCTCGGCCTGGTCACGGCGGCGCTGGTGCTGGCGGGCGTGGCCCTCACCCCATGGCTCATCGCGGTCATCGCCCCGGGCTTCTCGGGGGAGAAGCGCGAGGCCACGATCCGGCTGGTCCGGATCCTGTTTCCCGGCGCCGGCCTCCTGGTCCTCAGCGCGTGGTGCCTCGGGGTCCTCAACAGCCACCGCAAGTTCTTCCTGAGCTACTCGGCGCCGGCGCTGTGGAACGTGGCGATCATCGCAAGCCTGATCGCGTTCGGCGGCCGGCGGTCAGCCTACGACCTGGCCGAGATAGGGGCCTGGGGATCGGTGGCGGGGAGTCTGCTCCAGCTCGCGGTGCAGCTTCCGACCGTGGCCGGCCTGCTGGGCGGGATCCGTCCGCGGCTGGCGCGCGGCTCGGCCCACGTACGGGAGGCGCTGCACAACTTCGGGCCGGTGTTCGTGGGGCGCGGGGTCGTTCAGATCAGCGCCTACGTGGATACCGTGCTCGCGAGCCTCCTGCCGACCGGCGCCGTCGCCGGGCTCTCCTACGCGCAGGTGCTGTATACCCAGCCGGTGAGCCTGTTCGGCATGTCGGTGTCGGCCGCGGAGCTGCCGGCGATGGCCAGCGCCGTGGGGACGGAGGCCGAGCGCTCGGCGTACTTGCGTGCCAGGCTCGGCACCGGGCTGCGCCAGATCGCCTTCTTCGTCGTGCCGTCCGCGATGGCGTTCCTGGCGCTCGGCGACGTGGTGACCGGCGCGCTCTACCAGTCGGGGGCGTTCACCCGCGACATGACGGTGTACGTGTGGGGGATCCTCGCCGGGTCCGCGGTGGGACTGCTGGCCTCCACCATGGGCCGGCTGTACGCCTCGACCTATTATGCGCTCCACGACACTCGGACACCGCTCCGGTTCGCGCTGGTGCGGGTGGCGCTCACCATCGGGCTCGGCTACCTGGCCGCCCTGCCGCTGCCGCGCCTGCTGGGCCTCGACCCCCGCTGGGGCGCCGCCGGGCTCACGGCGTCGGCCGGCGTGGCCGGCTGGGTGGAGTTCGCCCTCCTGCGCCGCGCCCTCAACCTGCGCATCGGCGTGACCGGCCTCCCGGCCGGGCTCGTGGCGCGGCTGTGGGGTGCGGCCGCAGCGGGGGCGGGCGCGGCGTGGGGTCTCCGCCTGGTAGTGCCGGTGCGCCATCCGATCCTCGTCGCCGTCGTGCTGCTCACAGTCTATGGAGCGGTGTATTTTGTCCTCACCGACCGCCTTGGCGTGCCGGAGGCCGCGGCGGTGTTGCGACGGATCCGGGCGCGGGAACCCCGCGGCGGTCCGACGGGTTAACCGGTCGGCGGCTCACTCCATGACGGCACCTGGCATCCCCGAAGCGCTTCAGCGCAAGCTCGATACCCTCCCCGACGGACCCGGCGTGTACCTGTGGAAGGACGCGAACGGGGACATCCTGTACGTCGGCAAGGCCAAGCGGCTCAAGAGCCGGGTGCGCAGCTATTTCGCGCTCGACTTCGACAGCAGCCCCAAGAACCGACTCCTCCAGCGCCTGATCGCCGACGTCGAGACCATCGTCGTTCCGTCCGAGGCACAGTCGCTGATTCTCGAGAACAACTTCATCAAGGAGTACCGGCCCCGCTTCAACGTCCGGCTCAAGGACGACAAGAGCTATCCCTCCATCGCCGTGACGCTGGCCGACCCGTTTCCCCGCGTCCTGGTCACCCGGCGGCGCGACATCCCGGGCGCCCGCTACTACGGGCCCTACACCGACGTCGGCCAGCTGCGGCGCACGCTGGCCATCATCCGCCGCCTCTACACCGTGCGGAGCTGTACGGACAACCTCCCCGAAGAGCAGCGGGAGCGTCCGTGCCTGGACTACCACATCGGCCGCTGTCTCGGGCCGTGTGTCGGCTGGCAGACCATGGAGGACTACCGGCGGATGGTGGAGGACGTCGTGGACTTCCTCGATGGCCGCACCGGCGACGTCCGGCAGAAGGTCCGCGAGGCCATGCTGGCCGCCAGCGGCCGGGAGGACTACGAGCGCGCCAAGGACATGCGGGACGCGCTCCGCTGGCTGGAGCGGCTGGAGGAGCCGGCCAGCGTCGAGATCATCGGCACCGGCGACGCCGACGTCATCGGCTATGCCCGGGACGGCGACGACGCGGTGGAGGTGCTGATGCGGGTGCGCGGGGGGCGGGTGGTGGGACGCGAGCATCGCTTCCTCGAGGGATTGGAGGAGGAGGAGGACGCCGCGGTCCTGAGCGCCTTTCTGGTGCGCTACTACGTCCCCGTAGAGGCGCGCGCGCGCCGGGTCGTGATCCCGTTTCCACCCACGGACTGGGATGCGCTCCGCGAGCTCCTCCCCGAAGCCGACTGGACGGTGCCCCAGCGCGGCACGGCGCATCGCTGGCTGGAGCTCGCCGACGGCAACGCCCGACACCTGATGGAGAGCCTGCGGATCGAGTCGTTCGAGACCGAGGAGCGGGCCGAAGATCCGGTCTATGCCCTCGGGCGTGACCTGGGCCTGAACGCCGTGCCCCGCAGCCTCGTGTGCGTCGACATCAGCCACAACCAGGGCAAGGATACGGTCGGATCGCTGGTCTGGTTCGAGGCGGGCCGTCCGAAGAAGAGCGAGTACCGCAAGTTCAAGATCCAGGGCTTGGGCCAGCAGGACGACTTCGCGGCGATCCACGAGGTCATCACCCGCTACCTCACGCGCCGCCGTGACGAAGCGCTGCCGCTGCCGGATCTGATCGTCATCGACGGAGGCAAGGGCCAGCTGAATGCGGCACTCGACGCGATGGAGAAGGTCGGGCTGGGCCCCATTCCCATGGTGAGTCTGGCCAAGCGGGAAGAGGAGGTGTTCCTCCCGGGGCGCGCGGAGAGCCTCCGGCTCTCACGCCGGAGCCCGTCGCTCCGGCTCCTGCAGCGCGCGCGCGACGAGGCGCACCGATTCGGGCTGGCCTACAACCGCCAGCGGCGCACTACGCGGACGATTACGTCCGAGCTCCTCAACATCCCGGGCGTAGGTCCCAACCGCCGGCGGCAGCTGCTCGAGCGGTTCGGCAGTCTGGCCGGCGTGAAATCGGCGTCCGTGGCCGAGCTCGCGACGGTCCCGGGCTTCTCCACCCGACTGGCGGAGCGGGTGTTATCGCACCTGAACAGCGCCTCGTGAGCAGCGAGCTCGCCGCCGATTGGATCCTGGAGTGCTCCAACTGCGACAACCGTCGCGGACCGGAAGGGCTGCCCACGGTGTGTGAGGTGTGCGGGATGCCGTGGCTGGTCCGCTACCCCGATCGCGTGCCCACGCTCGTCGACCGCGCCGAGCTGCGGCGGCGGCACGGCATGTGGCGATTCCGCCCGTTCCTGCCGCTCAAGCCCGGCGAAGAACCGGTCTCCCTCGGGGAAGGGGACACGCCCCTCCTGCCGGCGCCAAGAACCGGTGAGCGCATTGGGCTCTCGCACCTCTGGATCAAGGACGAGGGGGCGAACCCGACCGGCTCCTTCAAGGCGCGCGGCCTGAGTGCCGCAATTACCAGGGCCGTCGCCGCTGGCGCCGACCGGTTCGTGCTGCCCACCGCGGGGAATGCCGGCGTCGCCGCGGCGGCGTACGGCGCCCGCGCCGGAGTGGCCGTCCGGGTCTATGCCCCGCAGACGACGCCTCGCACCATCCTGACCCAGATGGAGGTCTTTGGCGCCGATCTCGTGCTGCTGGACGGGCACATCGGCGACTGCGGGCGTGAGGCACGAGCGTACGCGGAGCAGACCGGCGCCGTCGATCTCTCGACGCTGCGCGAGCCGTATCGGATCGAGGGCAAGAAGACGCTTGGCCTGGAGCTGGCCCTCCAGCTGGGCTGGAGGCTTCCCGCCGCCATCGTCTATCCCACCGGCGGCGGGACCGGGCTCATCGGAATGTGGAAGGCCTTTCACGAGCTTCGCGACGCCGGCTGGATCCAGGGAGAGCTGCCCCGGATGTACACCGTGCAAAGCTCCGGCTGCGCGCCGGTGGTCAGGGCATTCGAGTCCGGCGCCTCGCAGTGCGAGCCATGGCCGGATCCCTGGACCGTAGCCAGCGGCCTCCGGGTGCCGGGGCCACTGGGCGGCCGCCTGATGCTCCGAATCCTGCGTGAGACCGGTGGCGGCGCAGTCGCCGTGGACGATCCCGACCTGGAGCGCGAGGCGCGGGAGGGTACACGCGAGGAAGGGGTGGATCTCTCCCCGGAGGGAGGCGCGGCACTCGCCGCGGCCGCCTTGCTCCGGGCCCGGGGCGAGCTCGGCCCCGAGGACCTCGTCGTGGCCTTCAATACCGGAGCCGGGTGGCTGTATCGGGAACCGGGGGGTTTGCCTCCGGTCTAGGCCTCAGCCATATTTATAAGTCTATGGCTGATGGACGTTTTGCCATTCTCGATCCGGCCGCCGGCATCAGCGGCGACATGGTCCTCGGCGCGCTCGTCGCGGCCGGGGCCCCGGCCGGCTGGCTCCGCGGGCTGCCCGCCCGCCTGGGTGCCCCGGACGTGACCGTGGAGATCACCGAGGTCGCGCGCTGCGGTGTGCGCGCCACCAAGGTGGACGTGGTCCTGCCGGGCGGCGCCCGGGAGCACCCCTCAGAGGCGGTCCACGAGCCCCACAGTCACACTCACAGCCACAGCTACGACCGTCACGGCGACCACCACGCCGACGGGCCGCTGCACGCCCACGGCCCTGTCCACGGCCCGCACCGCCATATCGGCGAGCTGATCGCCGCCGTCGAGCGGGCGCCGCTGTCGGCCTGGGTCCGGGAGCGCGCGGTCCGGGCCTTCCGGCTGCTGGGCGAGGCCGAGGGGCGGGTCCATGGTATGCCGGCGGACCAGGTGGCCTTGCACGAGGTCGGGGCAGTGGACGCCCTGGTCGACATCGTCGGCGCCATCGAGGGGTTCGAGCAGCTCGGCATCGACCGGATCTACAATCGGCCCGTGGGGGTGGGCAGCGGCTGGGTACGGGCGGCACATGGCGTAATTCCGGTGCCGGCCCCCGCCACGTCGCTGCTGCTCGAGGGCATCGACGTCGGGCCCAATGGGCCCGTCTCCGGTGAGGCCGTCACGCCGACCGGCGCGGTCTTGCTGCGCGTGCTGTCGGAGGGCGCGCCCCCGGCTCGCTGGCGGGCCGTCGCGGGTGGTGCGTGGGGCGCGGGCGGGCGCGATCCCGCGGGCTATCCCAACGCCCTCCGGCTGATCGTCGCGCAACCCGCCGCCGAGGCCGGCGACGTGGTGGTGCTCTCCACCGATCTCGACGATTTGAGCCCCGAATATCTCGACCCGCTGCGCGAGGCACTGGTGAGCGCGGGAGCGCTGGACGTGCAGGTGTGGTCGACCCAGATGAAGAAGGGCCGGACCGGGTTCCGCATCGAGGCCATCGTGGGAGCCGCCGATGCCGACTCGGTGAGCAGCGCGTTTTTCCGACACAGTACGACCGCCGGCGTGCGGCGTCAGTCCGCCGAGCGCGTGACCCTGGCCCGGCGGGAACTGCAGGTCGAAGCGTCCGACGGCACCCGCGTCCGCGTCAAGGTACTAGACGCCCCGGACGGGCCGAGGATGAAACCGGAGTTCGACGACGTGGCGGCCCTGGCGCAACGCACGGGACGCCCAGCTCACGAGGTGGCAAGGGACTTGCGTGACCGGGCTGTTCGCCTGGTGAGCGCGGAGAGTGCCGCCCGGCTACAGACCCCGAACAAGGAGTCGTGACGAGTGAACGCACAGATCGCGTCGGCCTTCATGCTGCTCGCCGCGGGCGCCGCCACTGTCGGCAGCGCCCAGCAGTCGGTGATGAATGACCGAGTGGCGAAGTCGATGCCTACGAGCTACATGGCCGCCCAGTGCAACATCAAGCCGGGCCATTTCAAGGTGGGAAGCGGCGCCGGATACCTGAAGGCGGCGATCGAGACCGACGTCCCCGAGAGCAAGGTCCGAATCCTGGGACAGGGCGAGAAGGTGATTCTGGAGGCCGTGGAGCAGAACAAGCAGGAGAAGAATCCCGCCGCCTGGTACTACCTCGGCCGGATCTACCTCCAGCAGGGCAACCTGTACCCGGCGGATACCGCGCTCACGAAGGCCGAGCAGCTCGCGCCGGACTGCGCCAAGGACATCGCCGGCTATCGCCGCAACGCCTGGGTCGCACTGGTGAAGGCGGGCAGCAAGTTCGAGGAAGACCAGAACGCCGACTCGGCCCTGGTGATGTATCGCCAGGCGGGCGCCATCTATCGCGGCTCGCCGATCGCGTTCTATCAGACCGCGGCGATCATGAACGACAAGGGACAGCCCGACAGCGCGGCGTACTACTTCGGGCAGGCTGCCGCCGTGGCCGCCACCTCGACCGACACGACCGACATCAAGTACCGCAACCGCTCGGCGTTCAACCAGGGCGCGCTGCTGCTCAACGGCAAGAAGTACGATCAGGCCGCCGTCGTGTTCGAGCAGTATCTCAAGTGGGTGCCGACGGACAACGAGGCCAAGCGCGGCCTCGCCGCGGCCTATCGCGGCAGCGGCAAGATCGAGCAGGCCCAGGCACTGGAGAAGGAGCTCGTCGCGGCCGGCGGCGCCCCAGGTGCCGGCGGCGCGGCCGCGTCGCAGGACCTGATGTCGGCCGGCGTGAACGCCTACAACGACAAGAAGTACGCCGACGCGGCGGCGGCATTCGAGAAGCTGGTGGCCGCCGAGCCGTACAACCGGGACGCGCTCTACAACCTGAGCAACACCTATCTGGCGATGAAGGACGGCCCCAAGCTGGCGGCGACCGCCGGCAAGCTGGTGGCCATCGAGCCGCTGAGCGAGACCGCGCTCAAGCTCCAGGGCGAAGGCTACAAGCAGAGCGCCAAGGTGGATGACGCGGTGAAGACCGCCGAGCAGGTGCTGGCGTTGCCGGCGGACGTGAAGGCCTCGAACTTCGACGCCACCGGGAACGGCGCCAACCTGACCCTGACCGCCACCGGCCGTGCAGCGCAGACCGCCGGCGGCAAGGCCATTCCGGCGACCGCGATTCCCATCGTGGTCGAGTTCCTGAGCGGCACCGGCACCGTGGTGGCCACGCAGGAGGCGCAGGTGCCAGCCCTCGCGGCCGGCGCGTCACAGGAGGTCAAGGTCGCGGGGCAGGGGAGCGGCATCACCGCCTGGCGCTACAAGCGGAAGTAGTTTTCGAGGCGCTCGACCGACGAACGACGTCCGGAGGGAGGAGCATCCATGGCAGGCCTACGTGCGGAGCCGACGACCGGCATCGGTCTGACCACCACCCGGGCGCCGTTCATCGAGCAGGCGCAGGCCGAAGGGCGGCTGTACATCACCCAGCCGTACGAGCTGTACTCGGCCGAGAACCACGATGCCTGGCACCGGCTGTTCACCCGGATGGAGGACCGCTGGCGGCGCTACGCCAACCCGCGCTTCCTGCAGGGCATCGACAGCCTCTGTCTCGACCCCAACCGGGTGCCGAGGCTGGAGGACGTCAATCGATTTCTCAGCCCGCTCACCGGATTCAAGGCCAAGCCGGTGAGCGGGTACGTTCCCTCCTTCCTGTTCTTCGACTGCCTCCGCAACCGCGAGTTCCCCACCACCATCACCATCCGGGACGGCGCGACGCTCGACTACCTCCCGGAGCCGGACATCTTCCACGACATTGCCGGGCACGTGCCGATGCACACCGACCGCGCGTTCGCCGACACGCTCGTGCGCTTCGGCGACTGCGCCCACACGGCGGCGGAGATCGTGGCTGGGATCAGCGACGAGCAGGAGCAGATCCGGCGGGTCACCAGCATCTTCAAGGCCCTGGCCCGGTTCTTCTGGTTCACGATCGAGTTCGGGCTGATGCGCAGCCCGGACGGTCTCAAGGCGTACGGCAGCGGCCTGCTGAGCTCGCACGGGGAACTGGCGCACTCCATCGATTCCCCGATCGTCCAGCGGTACCCGATCCAGCTGGAGTGGGTCATCAACCAGTACTTCGAGATCGACCACTACCAGCCGCTGCTCTTCATCGTGGACTCGTTCGACCACCTGTTCGATCTGGTCGGCAAGCTCGAGGCGTGGATGCGGGAGGGCCGGCTGGACAACGTCTCGCCGGGGGAGCCGGCGGTGAGCGAGCCCGATCTCCGGAGCTTCCTGGAGGCGTCCAGGGCGCTCTGAACGCGCTTGACACCGGCCAGCGGGCCGGTCACATTCACCTTGCGCGCCACCTGCGCCTTGCGGGCGTAATTCAGTGGTAGAATGCCAGCTTCCCAAGCTGGACGTCGCCGGTTCGAGTCCGGTCGCCCGCTCTCTGGAAGCTCCTACCCCGTCGTGACTTCGGTTGCGTCGGGGTCTTTCGTCTCCGGACCACCCCCGCTCCCGGTAACGTTCCCGGTAACAAACGAGCCCACCAGGCCGAGCTGCTGCAGCCGATCGCCTAACCGCTCGAGGTGCTGCTCGACCCGGTACTCGACAACCTCCGCGGCGGACCATGGCCGAGCGCGCGGGCGACGACGTAGATCGACACCGCTTCCCAGGCGCACTTCCGTTTCCCCTTGGGCCGCCGCCAGGCGGTTCCGTAGGGCGGCTCTTGGTGAAGTGTCTCGCCCAGTCTAGTCGGCTGCGTTCCCTCGCTGTACCATTTCTAGAACAT
>DASSYY010000180.1:0-12868 GCA_035703025.1 Gemmatimonadales bacterium
CCCCGGATCACGGTGTCCGAATCGAGGAGCGACTGCTCGATGCGGAAGATCAGGTCCTGCTTCCGGAGGCCGGAGTAGTTGGTGATGTTCAACTGCTCGGCCAAGGTATGCAGTTCCGCAACCGACTTCTGCTTCAGCTCAGCGATATCCACGGACACGACTCCAGACAGGCGGGCCCGACCGGAAAACCGGCGGGCGGTGGGAAGGGAAGTGCGTCAGGCCCTGCGAAAATTGGGCGACGATGTATAAAGGACGATGTGTGAAGGGCCCCGAGGACCGGAGCGTGCGGTACAGGTTGTGACGGGGAGTTTCCTGCCAACCCTAGAAGCACCTCAACTTAGAGCGCGCCGGGAGCCGAGTCAAGAGGGTCGCGTCGCATTGCGTAACTCGCAGTCCTGTATAATCTTTCATTACAGCGATGCGGGTCCGGAGGCGAGGCGGTGACGGCCTTGGTGTGCCCTTTCCCCCGTCTCACCCTCCCCTAACCCCGCTCGGCACGCGTTGGTTCCCCGACAAACGTCGCCTGCACGTCTCCCCCGTGGCCGGCATAGCTCACATGCCCGACGTGGATCGCCTCAGCAAGCTGCGGCACGATCTCGCCAACCCGCTATCCGCGCTGCTGGCGGAGGCGCAGCTGCTGCTGCTGAACGAGTCCCAGCTCGACCCGGCGACCGTCACGGGGCTGAGAGAGATCGAGTCGCTGGCGATCCGGATGCGGACGATCTTGCGAGAGACCTCACCCCATTGAGGAGGTAAGCGGCCAGCAGTCCCAAGCTGACCGCGCTGGCCGCCAGACGCGTCCCCACGCCGTATCCGCCGGCCGACACGAAGCCCTCGATCAGGCCTGCCACCACCAGCAGCAGCGCGGTTGCGCCGACCATCCGGACCGCGAGCCGACCGCTCACCACCAGCGCGTCCGACCGGCTCAGCCTGCCGGGGGCCACCACCGACCGTCCCAGCAGGAACCCTGCCGCTCCCGCTACCCAAATGGCGAACAGCTCGAGCGCGCCGTGGCCCAGGATGAAGGTCAGGAGGTAGTCGAGCAGGCCGGCGTTGGCGAAGTGCCCCGCGAAGGCGCCGATCGCGAGCCCGTTGTACGCCAGCAGCACCAGCGAGCCGACGCCGAGGAAGACGCCGCCCGCGAAACAGGCGATCGCGACCCGCACGTTGTTGGTGATGATCCCCGAGGCCATCAGGGCACGGTCCTCGGGCGCGACGTCCACGTAGCCCCGCCCCGCGGCCTTTCGGCTTTGTCCCGCCTCCGCCCGCCGGAGCATGACGTCGGGCAGCAGCTCGGCCGCGAGGGCCGGTCGTTCCCGCAGCACGGCGAACCCGGCGGCCGCCGGCACCATGAACGTGAGGAAGGCGAGCAGCACGTACCGGCGGGCCTCCACCACGGCCGCCGGACATTCGCGGGCCAGCACGATCCAGATCTGCCGCCAGGTGCTCCGCTCGTCCCGGTAGAGCGCATTGTGACCGGCCGCCGCCAGCCGCTCGAGGCGAGACTGGGTAGCCGGGTCCGCGCGGTAGGTACGCGCACGGGCCAGGTCGGCTGCCACCTCGCGGTAGCGGGCGGCGAAATCCGGAAGCTCCCGAGATTCGAAACTGTCGAGTCCGCTCGTCGCCGCGCGCTCGGCGAGCCGCTCGAATTCATCCCAGCGCCGCCGCTTCTGCGCCGCGAAGCGGGTGCCGGCGCCGGCCGCCCCCCGGGCGGAGAGACCGCCCTGCCGGCGGGCCAGCTCGGCCGCGTGCAGGGCCAGCACGTGCGCCACGTCGCTCTGTCCCGCCGCGGCGGGGTGGTCGCCCAGGCGGGCGGCGAGGCCGGCAGCCAGCCTGGTGCGAGCGGCGGGGGCCAGATCGGCTTGGCGGGCGGCGAACTGGGAGACCAGGCGGAAGGTCTCGTCGTCGAGCTCGGGTATCGAGGGCGGGGCCTCGTCCGCCGGGTGCTCGCGCGGCACGCCCCACGACTCCTGGGGCCGGTCCCGGCTCACGACCGTTCCCGCCACCAGGTCGCCGAGCCGCTTGGCCCGGGGATGGAAGGCTACCAGCAGCAGGCCGATGAGGTAGGGCGGGGGAAGAAAGTCGGCGATGCGGAGCAGGTTGCGCGCGGCCGCGGCGCCGAAGGTGATGGCGTGGCCCGTATCCATGACGACCCGGATGCCGACGATCCGCTTCCCCGGCGTCTGCCCACGGCGAAGTCCCTCGAACAGGATGAAGTAGCCGTTCCAGACGACGAACCCGCCGATCGCAAGCAGCACCGGCGCCACCCGGCCGAGCTTCACTCCGTATCCCGACAGGATGCTCAGGACGATCAGGACCGCCAGGGAGGAACCGACCAGGATGGCCATGTCGAGCACCGCCGCCAGCGCCCGCGACCCGATGCCGGCGATCTCGAGATCGAGCACGACGTGCTCGGGGGTCTCGATCTCCAGGTGCTGTCGGTAGTCGGAAGGCGTCTCACGCAGGGCGGGCATGCTGCGATTGTAATATCTTTTCGGCCATGACGCCTCCCATGCTCCGCCCGCTCACGGTGGGCGAAATCCTGGACACCTCGTTTTCGCTCTACCGCCGCCACTTCGGCGCTCTCGCCACCGTCGCTTTGGTGTGCACCGGCGTCCCCCTCGTGCTCCGCCTCTTTCTCGAGGCCAGCGGCGGGTTCTTCCTCAACATCACCCTGGGCATCCTGTACGCACTGGCGCTGGTGGTGTTGAATCTCGTGGCCACGGCCGCGACGGTATTCATCGTGTCCGAGAGCTACCTCGGTCGGCCGTTGTCGGCCCGCGAGGCGCTCCGGCGATCGACGCCGTACATCGGCCGGATCCTGGTCTGCTCGCTGCTCATGGGCCTCGTGGTCATGCTCGGCTTCATCCTGCTCTTCGTTCCCGGGGTGATCCTGGCGGTCGGCCTGGCGCTCGCCATCCCCGCCGTCGTGCTCGAGCCGCGGACCAGCGCGAGCGGGGCGCTCTCGCGCTCATGGGAGCTCACGCGGGGCGCGCGGTGGCGCATCTTCGGGCTCGGGATCACGCTGCTCGTGCTGCTCTACGTCCCGGTGGTCGCCATCGGCGGGCTGTTCGCGCTGGTGGTGCCCCAGAGCACCGGAGTGTTCGGTGGCGCCTCGGTCGCGATGGTGGGGGCACTCGCGGTCGGCGGGATCGTGCAGATGTTCATCTACCCACTGTTCTACTGCGTCCTCACGGTCACCTACTACGATCTGCGGGTCCGGAAGGAAGGCTTCGACCTGGAGCTGCTGGCGTCGACGCTCCAGTCGGCGTGAGCGGCGCGCTCCAGGCCGAGCCGACCGCGACGGCCCTCCGGGCGGCGCTCGACAGCGTCTTCGCGGGCCGAGCGTACCGATGGGCGGAGACGCCGACGGCGCTCCGGGTGTTCCGCGAGTGGTGGGACCGCCTGGTGGACTGGCTGGAGAGCCTGCGGCTCGGCAATCCCGCCGCGTTCCGGCTGTTCGTCCTGGCGCTGCTGGTCGCGCTCGTCCTGGTCCTGGCTCACGGGGCATGGGTGGTCTGGCAGACCGTGCGCGGCGCCTCGTCGCCGGAAGACGCCGCCGCCGGCGGGCCGACCCGGGAACGGCGAGGCGCTGGCTGGTACTTCGGAGAGGCGGATCGCGCCGCCGCGGCCGGCCGAATGGCGGAAGCGCTGCAGCTCGCGTTCGTGGGGCTGGCGCTCACGCTGGACGGGCAGGGGTTGATTCGCTATCACGCGAGCCAGACGCCGGCCGAGGTGGCCCGCTCGGCGCGACTGGCGGCCGAGGACCGGGAGCGCCTCCGGGGCCTGGTGCAGGGGCTCTACGGCCACGTCTTCGGCGGACGGCCGTGCGCACCCGACGACTACCGCCGCTGGCGCGAGACCAGCGCCGGACCCTGGCATGCAGCCGCGCACTGAGCTGGCGCTCGGCACGGCCCTGGTACTGGCGCTCGCTGTGGGCGCGGGAGTCGTCGGGCTCGGCCGCGAGCGCCTGACCGACGCCGACCCGCGCCGGTCCACCTTCCTGGCCGGCCCCTCCGGCGCGCGGGGATTCGCCGAGGCCCTCGAGCGCCTCGGAGTCCGCGTCGAGACGTACCGCCGGCCGGTCGCGACGCTGGATTCGATCGCGGGACTGCGTACCCTCACCGCCTTCGTGGGCCCCACCCAGTATCTCGACGCGCGGGAAGGACGCGGGCTCGCCGGACTCCGGCGCGATCTGCTGCTGGCGGGTGCCGGCGCCTCGGCGGCCATCCGCTGCCTGGGCTGGGACGTCCGCCCCCGCGTGCGGGATTCCCTCCCGGTCACGCCGCCTCCCGGGGCCGAGGCGCGGCGCTTCCCGGCGGCGGACGCAGTGCTCATGCCCCGCGCGTCGTCGGAAGTGGTGGACACCTCGGAGGCGGAGGACGGCGCGCCGGTGACCTGCACTGCGCCGGCCGCGCGCACGGTGGACACCCTCCTCCGCACGACCGGCGGGCGGGTCGTCGCCCTGCGTGCCGTGCTAGAGGACGGCCGCACGATGACGCTCGTGGCGGACGATGCCCTGTTCACCAATCGCGCGCTGCGCGAGACCGCGGCGGGGCCGTTCGCCCTGGGACTGGTCGTCCCGCGATACGACCGCGTCATCATGGACGAGTACCACCACGGCTTCAACGCCTCCCGGACCCTGGGGGGCGCCACCCTCGACTGGACGCTCCGGTCCCCCTGGGGATGGGCCATCCTCCAGCTCGTCGCGGTCGGCGTCCTCGCCCTCCTGACCGCGGGCGTCCGCTTCGGGCCCGTCCGGGCCGGGGTCGAGCGCCGGCGCCGCTCACCGCTGGAGCACGTGCGCGCGCTGGCGACCGCGCTGGCGGCGGCCCGCGGGCACGATGTGGCCGTCGGGCTCATCGTCCAGGGACTGCGGCGCCGTCTCGCGGGGGCCGGGCATCCCCTCCGCGGCGGGATCCGGCCCTGGCTGGACGACCTCGCGCCGGCGGTGCGGACGCCGCGCGGCCGCACCGCGCTCGATACCCTCACCGCCATCACCCGCCGGCCCGCGAGCGCGCACGACGTGCTGTCCGCGACCGACGCCGTCGAAACGCTCTGGGAGGAGCTCACGCCGAAATGACCGCCGACCCGACCCCGCTCCCTGCCGAGGAGGCCGCGTCCCACGCCGCCGCCGCGCGCCGGCTCGTCGAGGCGCTCGAAGGCGTCGTCCTCGGGCAGCCGGCCGCCATCCGCGAGACGGTCGCTGCGCTGTTGGCCCGGGGCCACGTCCTGCTCGAGGGCGTGCCCGGCACCGCCAAGACGCTCCTGGTCCGCGCGCTCGGGCTGGCGCTCGGTCTCGAGTTCCGCCGCATCCAGTTCACGCCCGACCTGATGCCCTCGGACATCACCGGCGTCAGCCTGCTCACCACGCCCGGAACCTTCAGCTTCCGGCCCGGTCCGATCTTCGGCGACCTCGTCCTGGGCGACGAGATCAACCGGGCGCCGGCCAAGACGCAGGCGGCGCTGCTGGAGGCGATGCAGGAGCGGCGGGTGACGGTGGACGGTACGTCGCACCTGCTGCCCGAGAGTTTCACGGTGTTCGCGACGCAGAACCCGATCGAGTTCGAAGGGACCTATCCGCTGCCCGAGGCGGAGCTCGACCGCTTTCTCGTGAAGGTGCTCATCGGGTATCCGGAGGAGCGGGTGGAGCAGGGCATCCTCGAGCGGGTGCTGGGCGGGTTCGAGGCCGACCTGCCGCCGAGCTACGGCATCGAGCGGGTGGCGGACGCTGCGGGCCTGGCGCGCCTGCGGGAGGCGGTCCGCCGGGTGCGGGTGGAGCCGAGCCTCGTCGCCTACATCACGTCGATCGTCCGGGCGACGCGCACGGCTCCCGTGCTCACCCTCGGCGCGTCGCCGCGCGGCAGCGTGGCGCTGCTCAAGATGGCGCAGGCGGCTGCGCTGCTCGACGGCCGGTCGTACGTGATCCCGGACGACGTGAAGGAGCTCGCCATCGCGGTGCTCCGCCATCGCGTCGCGGTGGCGCCGGAGCTCGAGCTCGAAGGGATCACCGCGGACACGGCGCTGCGGGGCATCATCGACAAGATCGAGGCGCCCCGGTGATCGTGGTGCCATCGCGGCGATGGCTGGTGGGCGCGGCGGTGCTGGCGCTGGCGGCCCCGCTCGCGCTGGTCTGGCCCGCGGCCGCCGGTCTGCTCCCCGCGCTCGACCTGGCGTGGCTCGCGGCGTTCCTCCTCGACGCGTCGCGGGCCCCGGCACCCCGGACCTTCGAGATCGCGCGCGAGGCGCCGCTCGCCTTCGCCGTGGGGCGCGCCGCCGTGATTCGCTATGGGTGGCGCCATCGCGGCCGCGGCCCGGTCGCGCTCGAGGTTCGCGAGCGGCTACCCGAGCCGCTGGGCGGCGCCGATACGCCTACGCGCACCCTGGTCGTGCCGCCGGGAGAAGGCCTCGACGAGCGGCTGGAGCTCACGCCGGTACGGCGGGGGCAGGGGGCCGGCGGCGGCATCGCCATCCGGGCCCTCGGTCCGCTGGGTCTCGCCTGGCGGCAGGAGACGGTGCCGGTGCCGTGGTCGGCCACGGTGTATCCCAGCGCAACCGACGCGAAGCTTCGGGCACTTCCGCTCCAAGTGCTGCGCCGGCGCGAGGCGGGGCTCCGCGCGATCCGCCGCCCGGGCGAGGGCCGGCTGTTCGAAGGGCTGCGCGAGTGGGTGCCGGGAGACGAGACACGGATCATCGACTGGAAGGCGACCGCGCGGCGGGGCAAGCCGATCGCCCGGCAGTATGAGGACGAGCGGAGGCAGCAGGTGCTGCTCGTGATCGACGCCGGCCGGCTGCTCACCGCCGAGGTCGGCGGTGTGCCCCGGCTCGAGGCGGTCGTCTCGGCGGCGCTGCAGCTCGCGCGGGCGGCGGTCGAGCACGACGACAACGTCGGCCTGATGGTGTTCGCCGACACCGTCCAGCGCTACGTGGCCCCCGGGCGCGGCCGCCGGGCGCTCCGCGCCGTCCTCGACGGTCTCGCATTCACGGAGGGCCGGCTGGCCGAGTCCGACTATCCGGCGGCCTTCCGCTATCTGGCCGCGCACAACCGGAAGCGGGCGCTGACGGTGCTGTTCACCGACGTGATCGACCGGACCGCGAGCGAGGCGCTCGTCGCGCACGCGGCAACGCTCCGGCCGCGCCACCTGCCGCTGGCGGTCACCCTGCGCGACCCGGCGCTCGAGGCGCTGGCGGCCGGACGGCCGGCGACCGCGGCCGGCGCGTTCGAGCGAGCGGCGGCCGAGGAGCTGCTGGGCGCGCGCGACGCCGCGCTGGCCGAGATGCGCGGCCGGGGCATCATGGTGCTGGACGTGCCGCCGTCGGCCGCCGGCGAGGCCGTCGTCGCCCGCTATCACCAGCTCAAGCGGCGAGGCCTGCTCTGAATTCCCGCTGGGGGTGAGTCAGGCCACAGCACCCGGCCGGGGCCGGTGGTACATACGGTGGGTGAACATCGCCGAGACCTTCACGCGGTTCGCGAAAGCGACGGCCCGAGCCGCGGGCCATCCCGCGACGTTCGGCCTTGCCCTCCTCGTCATCCTCGCCTGGGCCGTGACCGGGCCGCTGTTCCAGTTCAGCGACACCTGGCAGCTCGTCATCAACACCGGCACGACCATCGTCACCTTCCTGATGGTCTTCCTGATCCAGAACACCCAGAACCGCGACAGCGTCGCCATGCAGATCAAGCTGGACGAGCTGCTGCGCGCAGCGAAGGGTGCCCAGACGGCGATGGCCGACCTCGAGGACCTGACGGAGGAGGAGCTGAAGGCGTTCCAGGCACACTACCGGCAGCTGGCGGAGGCGGCGCGGAGCGAGATGCGGGAGTCGGAGGGCCTGCCGTTCGCCAAGGAACGGACCGCGCCGCCGAAGGGCGGGCGGAGCCGGAAGGGCGGCTAGGCCAGGAGCGGCAGGTCGCCGGGCTCGGGAAAGGCGTCGACGAACGCCTCGACCGCGGCAGGGTCGAGCTGAGTGCCGGCGACGCGGCGAAGCTCCGCGACGGCGTCGTCGGGCTGGCGGGCGTCGCGATAGGGTCGCTCGGTGGTCATGGCGTCGAATGCGTCGGCTACGGCGACGATGCGCGCCTCGATGGGGATCTTCTCGCCGCGGAGGCCGTCGGGAAACCCGCGGCCGTCGAGCCGTTCGTGGTGGGAGCGCACGATGCGGAGCACGTCCGGTGACTCCTGCGCCAGCGGCAGGAGCATGCGCTCCCCGAGCGCCGGGTGCTCGGTGATCTGGCGGAACTCCTCCGGGGTGAGCGTGCCGGGCTTGTGGAGGACGGCCTCCCGGGTGCCGATCTTGCCGATATCGTGCAGCTCGCCGCCCAGGCGGATGCCGTCGAGTCTCCCGCCGTCGAAGCCCAGGCGCTGCGCGGTGCCGACGGCGTACTGGCTCACCCGGATCGAGTGTCCGCGGGTGTAGGCGTCCTTGGCCTCGAGCGCGCGGGCCAGCATCTGAACCCCCTGCAGGAACAACTCCTGGATCCGCACGGCCTGCTCGTGCACCTGACGCTCGAGGTGCTGCTGGTAGAACCGGTTCTGGAGCACGAGCGCGCGCTTCTCCAGGACCCTCGAGACGCGCGCCTGCAGCTCGCCGACGGAGATCGGCTTGAGCAGGAAGTCCGCGGCGCCCATGTGCAGGCAGTCCACGGCCGTGCTGGTCTCGCTCATGCCCGTGAGCATGATGACCGAGGTATCGGGGTAGTGCTCGCGCAGCGCCTCGAGCAGGCCGATGCCGTCCAGCTCGGGCATCTTCATGTCGGAGATGACGAGGGGCGCTTCCCCGATGCGCTCGAGCACACCGAGTGCCTCGCGGCCGGAACCGGCCTCGAAGCAGGTGAACCCCTGGGCCTGCAGCATCCGAACGAGGGAGCGCCGAACGCTGGGCTCGTCATCGACGATCAGGCAGTTGGCGGCGCCGGCCACGACCGGCGGCGTGCTAATCGGCGGCGTGCTGAGTGTTTCCGGCATGGGTGCTGGTCAGTCCGCGGTGGGAGATGGATGCCACGAACATCCATTCGCCTGCACACTACATGGTCGCACGCGGAATGTCCATCGGGACGCTGCCATCACCCCTCCCCGTCATATAGATTTCGCGGACATCTCCACCAAGGAGCCCATGGTGGCCGGCGTCCAGGCTCGTCTTCGGTCCGAGCATCAGCGGAAGTACCCGGACATCAGCGCGTCGGTCTGGTACGACGTCGCGCCGATCTTCCCGGGCGTGACCCAACGGATGGTCAACATGGCCGGGGAACGGCTGACCCGGCTCTCGACGCCGCGCGGGTTCCTGATCCTGCGGGCGGACCACCTGGAGTTCCGTCCGGTGCCCAAGGAGAGCCCCCGTGCCGGCGCCGGGTCGACCGCCTAGGCGTCGGCCAGGGGCGCCCGGGCGCGTGCGGCGTCCAACATCTCCCGGACCGCTCGCGCCAGCTCCTCAGGGGCGAACGGCTTCTGCTGGAACGGCGCGCCGGGCTCGAGCAATCCCCGCTCGGTGACGTCCTCTCCCGTATAGCCCGACATGTACAGTACCGGCAGCGACGGCCTGAGCGAGGCCAGCCGCCGGCCCAGCTCCCGCCCGCCCATCTCCGGCATCACGACGTCCGAGATCACCAGATCGACCTCCGAGCGGAACTCGAGCTGCCGGAGGGCGTCGACCCCGTGGCGGGCCTCGATCACGGTGTAGCCGTGCTCCCGGAGGCCGCGGCTCGCGAGCTCGCGCACCATCTCCTCGTCCTCCACGATCAGGATCGTCTCGGCACCGCCGCGGGCCGCGGCCGCGCCGTCGGCGCGGGGGGGCATGGCCGCGCCGGCGCCAACCCGGGGGAGGTAGATCTTGAACGTGGTTCCGAGGCCGGGCTCGCTGTAGACCCACACGAAGCCGTCGCTCTGCTTCACGATGCCGTAGACGGTCGAGAGCCCGAGCCCGGTGCCCTGGCCGACGGGCTTGGTGGTGAAGAACGGCTCGAAGATGCGCGCCTGGGTCTCGCGGTCCATCCCGACGCCGGTGTCGCTCACGACGAGCTGCACGTAGTCGCCGCGAGGGATGCCGATGCCTCCATGCTGCTCGGCGTAGCTGTCGTCGAGCACCGTGGCCCGGGTGGCGATGGTCGCCCGGCCGCGGCCGGCCATCGCGTCGCGGGCGTTGAGCATGAGGTTGACGAGCACCTGTTCGAGCTGCCCGCGATCGGCGCGGATCTCGCCGGCGTCGGGCGCCAGCGCGAGCTGGAGCACATGATCCTCGCCGAGCACCCGGCGCAGCATCTTCTCGAGATCCTGCACGACGCCGTTCACGGGCAGGACCTCGGGGCGGAGAAACTGCTGCCGGGTGAAAGCGAGGAGCTGACGGGTGACGTCGGCGGCCCGGGTGCCGGCCTTGATGATCTCGGCGACCTCGGTGCGCCGCTGATCGGTGGGCTCGAGGCTACGAAGCAGGAACTCGCTGAAGCCGATGACCCCGGTCATCATGTTGTTGACTTCGTGGGCCACGCCGCCCGCAAGGCGTCCGGCGGCCTGCATCCGCTCGGCCCGGCGGAGCTGCTCCTCGACCCGCTTGCGCTCGGTGACGTCGCGGTAGATGCCGCGGAGCCGCGCGGGCGCGCCGTCCGTGGTGGTGCAGCTGATGTTGCCTTCGAGCGTGAGGGGCACGCCGCCGGCGGTCACGAGCACCAAGTCCACCTGGCCGAGCGGCTCCCCCGCCCGGGCACGCGCGACGACTTCGAGGTAGCGGTCACGGCTGTCGGGGTGGACCAGGTCTACGAAACGGCGGCCGGCCAAGAGCTCGTCCGAGAACCCCATCGCCCGGTGCCAGGCCCGGTTGACGTACAGGAATGCGCCGTCGAGCGTAGTGGTGCAGACGAGGTCGCTGGCGTTGTCGAACAGGTCCCGATACCGGGCCTCGCTGTCGCGCAGCGCCTGCTCGGCCTGCTTGCGCTCGCTCACGTCGCGCGCGTTGAGGCAGACGCCGATCACGGTGCCGTGCTCGTCGACCACGGGCGCGTGGGTGGTTTCATACCAGCGCTCCACGCCATCGGTGCCCCGGAGGCAGCGCTCGAGGCTCCGCGCCTCGCCGGCGAGCGGGGCCTGGAAGCTGGCGGCCGCGTCGGGAATGAAGTCGTGAATCCGGTCGCCCTCGCCGGCCTCCCGGCCGAGGATGCGGGCGGCCCATTCGCGGGCGGTCGGGTTGAGCGCCTGAATAGTCCCGTCGCGGTCCACCAGCACGAAGGCCTGCAGGCTGGTGTTGAAGATGGCCCGCAGGTTGGCCTCGGAGCGCCGGAGCGCCTCCTCGGCCCGGGCCTTCTCGGCGCGGGACTGCACCCGGGCGAGCGCGGCCTCGATCGCGGGCCCGATGCGGGCCAGGTTGCTCTTGAGCAGGTAGTCGGTCGCCCCCGCCTTCATGCAACCAACTGCAGTCTCCTCGTTGACCGAGCCCGTGACGATCAGGAAGGGCGTCGTGGGCGCTCGCTCGCGCGCAACGGAGAGGGCCGACATGCCGTCGAACCGCGGCAGGGTGTAGTCGGACAGGATGAGGTCGGGCTGGAACTGGTCGAGCTCGCGCTCGAAGTCCGCCCGGGTATCGACGCAGCGGGCATCAAATGGGATGCTCGAGCGGCGGAGCTCGTATTCCACGAGCTCCGCATCCATCGGCACGTCCTCGAGGATCAGGATCCGGAGCGGGTCAACGGCCATGGCACTCAGCCTGAAAGATCCCACAGCGCCCGGAAGCCGGGTGCGCATCCTGCGGCCGAACTGTAGAATGGGTGACTGGCAGCACAAGGTGTCGTAAGCCGTGGAGTAGTGCTGTGATGGCCCTCACAGTGGTACCGGCCCTGCCGTATAAATTGAACCGTCCCCATCTGTATCGTATCCCCTGCCGGAGCACCCATGCCGCACGCCTCGACGACCGGCAACGGTCGACCCGCGAAGCGATCGTCCACTCGCACGGCGGCCTCCCCCGAGACGCTCGATCTCGAACAGCTGCTCACCGTCCTCACGGCCATCCGCAAGGGTGACTTCTCGGTGCGCATGCCGGTGTCGAAGACCGGGCTGGCCGGCAAGATCGCCGACACGCTCAACGAGATCGCCGAGCTGAACGAAGACATGGCACAGGAATTTGAACGGGTCAGCCTTGCGGTGGGCAAGGAAGGCCGGATCGGCCAACGGGCCACGCTGGCGGGCGCGGCGGGCTCGTGGGCGGACTCGGTCACCTCGGTGAACACGCTGATCGGCGACCTGGTGCAGCCCACCAGCGAGGTGGCCCGCGTGATCGGCGCCGTGGCCAAGGGCGACCTGAGCCAGACGATGGCGCTCGACATCGAGGGTCGGCCGCTCATGGGCGAGTTCCTCCGGATCGGCAAGACGGTGAACTCGATGGTCGACCAGCTCAGCTCGTTCGCCTCGGAAGTCACCCGCGTGGCCCGCGAGGTCGGGACCGAAGGCAAGCTCGGCGGCCAGGCGCGGGTGAAGGGGGTCGCGGGGACCTGGAAGGACCTGACCGACAACGTGAACTCGATGGCGGGCAACCTGACCGCCCAGGTCCGCAACATCGCCGAGGTGACCACGGCCGTCGCGCGCGGCGAGCTCAACAAGAAGATCACCGTGGACGTGAAGGGCGAGATCCTGGAGCTCAAGAACACGATCAACACGATGGTGGACCAGCTCAACTCCTTCGCCTCCGAGGTCACGCGTGTGGCCCGCGAGGTGGGCACCGAAGGCAAGCTCGGCGGCCAGGCGCAGGTGAAGGGCGTCGGCGGCACGTGGAAGGACCTGACCGATAACGTCAATCTGATGGCCGCCAACCTTACCGGCCAGGTCCGAAACATCGCCGAGGTGACGACCGCGGTGGCGCGCGGCGATCTCTCGAAGAAAATCACGGTGGACGT
>DASSYY010000212.1:0-7008 GCA_035703025.1 Gemmatimonadales bacterium
GGAGCGCTGGCCTGCGGCGACGGCGAGTCGGCCGGCGGCAGGGTGGCGCGGGGCGGCAGCGGCTGGTTCTTCACCAGCCGGTCGAGGTCGTCGCGGTCGATGGTCTCGCGCTCGAGCAGCGCGTCGGCGATCCGGTCGAGCAGCTCGCGGTTCTCCGCGAGGATGCCGGTGGCGCGGGCGTAGGCCTCGTCCACCAGACGCTTGACCTCGTCGTCCACCATCTGCGCGGTGCGCTCGCTGATCTCGCGCCGCTGGGCGAATTCGCGGCCGAGGAAGATCTCCTGCTCCTTGTCGCCCACGGCGAGCGGTCCGATCAGCTCGCTCATGCCGAACTGCGTGACCATGCGACGGGCGAGCGCGGTGGCCCGCTCGATGTCGTTCCCCGCCCCGGTTGTGACCTTGTCGGCCCCGAAGATGATCTCTTCGGCCACGCGGCCGCCGAAGAACATCGCCAGGCTGCCGATGAGCCAGTCCTTGGTGTAGTTGTGCCGGTCGACCTCCGGCAGCGAGGCCGTGAGGCCCAGCGCCCGGCCGCGCGGGACGATGGTGACCTTATGCACCGGATCGCTGCCCGGGATCTTGAGGGCGACGATGGCGTGGCCGGCCTCGTGGTACGCGGTCAGCTTCCGCTCGGCCTCGGTCAGCACGAGGCTCCGGCGCTCGACGCCGAGCATCACCTTGTCCTTGGCGTCCTCGAAATCCTGCATGTCGACCAGGGTCTTGTTGCGCCGCGCCGCGAGCACGGCCGCCTCGTTGACGAGGTTGGCGAGGTCGGCTCCGGCCATGCCGGGTGTGCCCTTGGCGATGGTGTCGAGACGGACGTCGGACGCGAGCGGGATCTTCCGCGTGTGGACCCGGAGGATGCCCTCCCGGCCGCGCACGTCGGGGGCGTCGACCACGATCTGACGGTCGAACCGGCCCGGACGGAGCAGCGCCGGATCGAGCACGTCCGGACGGTTGGTGGCCGCGATGAGGATGACGCCATCGTTGGACTCGAACCCGTCCATCTCGACCAGGAGCTGGTTGAGGGTCTGCTCGCGCTCGTCGTGTCCGCCGCCGAGGCCCGCGCCCCGGTGCCGGCCGACGGCGTCGATCTCGTCGATGAAGATGATGCAGGGCGCGTGGCTCTTGCCCTGCTCGAAGAGGTCGCGCACGCGGCTCGCGCCGACGCCGACGAACATCTCGACGAAGTCGGAGCCCGACATCGAGAAGAACGGCCGTCCCGCCTCGCCGGCCACCGCCTTCGCGAGGAGCGTCTTGCCGGTGCCCGGCGGGCCGACCAGGAGCGCGCCCTTGGGCAGCCGCCCGCCGAGCCGGGTGAACTTCTGAGGGTCCTTCAGGAACTCGATGATCTCCTGAAGCTCGACCTTGGCTTCATCGGCGCCGGCCACGTCGGCGAAGGTGACCTTGGGGGTGTCGCCGGCGAGCAGCTTCGCCTTCGACTTGCCGAACGCGAAGGCCCGGCTTCCGCCGGCCTGGAGCTGACGGAGCAGGAAGAACCAGAGCCCCAGGATCACGATCCAGGGGAGCGCGGCGATGATGATCGCCGTGATGCCGCCCTTGGGCTCCTTGGCCAGGATGGGGACGCCCGCGTCCTCGAGCCGCTTGATGAACTGCTCGCTGTTGGCCACCGGCAGCAGAACCTGGAAGCTCTTGGCGGTCCGGTTGTCCTGGGTCACGGGGTTGCGGAAGTCGCCCTCCAGCCGCTTGCCGTCGTAGACCTCGACCCTGGCGATGTTGCCCTGGTCGAGCTGCCGGCTGAACTCGGTGTAGGAGAACTCCTGCGTGGGGTTCCGCTGGCGGCTCATCATCTGGAAGAGCGCGAGCGCCAGCAGGCCCACGAGGAGCCACAGCGCGAGGTTCTTGCTCAGATTTCCCCAGTTGGTGCGCGGGGGCCGGGTCGGGAGTCGGTCTGCCATTTATTCCAAGTCCGCGATGAACGGGAGATGACGATAGTTCTCGGCATGGTCGAGGCCGTACCCGACCAGGAAAGCCGGAGGCGCCCGAAACCCGACGAAGCGGAGCTCCGGACGCACCTCGACGGCCAACTGCTTGTCGAGGAGGGCGCAGATCGCCAGACTCCTCGGCCGACGGGTGCCCAGCAGCGTCATCAGGCGCTGCAGGGTCTTCCCTGTATCAATAATATCCTCTACCAGCAGGATGTGTTTGCCTTCGAGCCGGGTCTCGGGATCGTACAGGAGGCGTACGGTCCCGGTCGAGACCTTCCCGTCGCCGTAGGAGCTGGCTACCAGGAAATCGACCTGGATGGGCCGCTCGATCGTCCGCACCAGGTCGCTCAGGAAAATGAAGCTGCCCTTGAGCAGGCCCAGCACGAGGAGCTCGCCGTCGGGATACGCCTCGGTGATCTCGGCCCCGAGCTCCTGCACCCGGGCGGCGATCGTGGCCTCGTCGTAGATGATCGACTTGACCGGCTTGCCCCCGGTGCGGCGCAGGACCTCAGGCGTACTCAGCATCGACGCGCACAGCCTCCGTTCCCGGTTCCGGAAGGAGGGCGTCGGAGCGACAGACGCCCGGGACCCACACCGCGCCGTCGGGGCCGGCGAGTACCGGCCACGCCGCGCGACGGCTGCGCGGCACCCTGGCGTCCTGAAAGCAGCGCACCAGCAGGCGGCGGCCCGTGCCGCCGATCGGGCGGATGCGCTCGCCCGAGGTCCAGCCGCGGACGACGAGCGGGGCGGTGGTAAGCCAGGCGGTGAACCCACCCCGCTCCTGCCGGACCGGCGCAGCCTCCCGCCGCCACCGCAGCCGCCAGCGTCCCCATTCGCCCTCCCCCGCCCCGCTCTCCGGGTGCAGCGTCCACGATGTCGGCGCGTGCGAGCGATCGGTGCGGTCGACCACGAGCCGGCCGAACGCCACCTCGGCCGCCCATCCACCGCCCAACGGGACCGTGGCCCCGCTTGCGCCTCTGGCCGCCACCCGCAGGACCCGCCCGGCCCGCACCGGTCCGAGTCGGCAGCCGACCCGGCGCGCGGCGGTCATCAACACCGTCTCTCCCAAGGCTGAATCATACCCGCTGAGCCCACCCGCAGCAACGGAAAACCCATCGCGTTCCCGCCGGAAATCGAGTCCCGGCAACAGGTCCAGCGCGGCGTTCCAGGCGGCCCGGTCCCGGGCGGCGTGGCGTCCCACCGCGAGCAGCGCGGCATCGACCTCGGGGAGCGCGGTCCGGAGCAGCGGCAGCACGTCGCCCCGAAGCCAGGCGCGCAGGTGCCGGGGGTCCTGATTCGCGGGATCGCTCCACACCGGAAGGCCCCTCGCGCGCACGTAGCGAATCACCACGTCGCGCCGGAACGGCAACAGGGGCCGGACCAGTGTGCCACGGCGCACCGCCATGCCCGCGAGCCCGGCGGGGCCCGATCCGCGGAGCGCCCGCATGAGCACGGTCTCCACCTGGTCGTCGGCGTGGTGCGCGGTGAACACGAGGGCCGCACCGAGACGAAGACGGGTGGCCTCGAGCCACGCGTAGCGGGCGGCGCGCGCGGCGGTTTCGCCCGCCGCAACGCCCAGCCCGCCGCGGCCCAGCTCGAAGGCCAGCGGGTACGAGCCGGCAAGCGCGCGGACGGCGCCGGCCACCTGCGCGCTGTCGGGATGGATGCCGTGGTCGAAGTGGGCGACCACCAGGTCGAGCTGGTGCAGCTCGAGCGTGCGGTGGAGCAGGTCGAGCAGTGCCACCGAGTCGGGACCGCCCGACACGGCGACGAGGGCCCGGCCGCCCGGCAAGTGCAGCGCGGAGAGATGGCGGCGGAAATCGTCCAACAGCGTCGTCACGTGTCCAGCACCTCCCGGACCTTGCGCGAGAGATCTGCCGGCATGAACGGCTTCTGCAGGAACGGCGATCCCGGACGCAGGAGGCCTCGGCGCACGATGTCGTCGTCGGTGTAGCCGGACATGAACAGGATCCGGAGTCCGGGACGCTCCACGGCCAGGCGCTCGCCCAGCTCGCGCCCGTTGACCATGGGCATCACGACGTCCGTCAGAACGAGGTCGATCGGCCCCTTGGCCCGACCGAGGAGCTCGAGCGCCTCGGCGCCATTCTCCGCTTCGAGCACGGCGTACCCCTGCGCGGACAGGGCCCGTGCCGCCATCCGGCGCACCGCCGACTCATCTTCGACCACGAGGATCGTCTCCGCGCCCCGAGGGGACACCAGCACTTCCGCGGGCGGCAATTCCGCCACGGTCCCCGTGAACTCGGGCAAGTAGATCTTGAAGGCCGTTCCCTGCCCCACCTCGCTGTAGACCCAGATATAGCCGCCACTCTGCTTGACGATGCCATAGACGGTGGCGAGCCCCAGACCGCTTCCGCGTCCCGCCGCCTTCGTCGTGAAGAACGGCTCGAAGACTCGGGCGCGTGTCGCGGCGTCCATCCCGTGTCCAGTATCGGTCACGGTCAGGCGGGCGTAGCGGCCCGGCGGCATGCGTACGCCCGGCCAGTGGGCGCGCTGGTCCTCGGGTCGCACCGCGGTCTCGGTGGTCACTGTCAGCGTGCCGTGCCCGTCCATCGCATCGCGCGCGTTGAGCACGAGATTCACCAGGACCTGCTCCAGCTGCGCCTGGTCGGCGCGGACCGGCACCACGTCCGGCGCCAGGCGGAGCTCGAGCGCGACGCCGGGCCCGAGCAGCCGCGCGAGCGCGGGGACGCTCTGCTCCACCAGCGCGTTCAGCTCGAGCCGAGTGGGCTGGAGCAGCTGCTGCCGGCTATAGGCAAGGAGCTGCCTGGTGATCCCCGCGGCCCGATCGGCGGCGCGGTGAATCTCGGCCACGTCGTCGGCCCGGGGATCGCCGGCCGCGAGCGCGCTCTCCAGAAAGCCGCTGAAGCCGGTGATGACGGTCATCATGTTGTTGACTTCGTGGGCCACACCGCCGGCCACGCGGGCGATGGCTTCCATCCGCTCCGCCTGCACCTGCAGCTCGGCGGCCCGCCGACGCTCGGTCACTTCGCTCACCATGCAGCCGACCCACTCGGTCCGCCCGTCCGGCGCGGGCACGGGATAGTAGCTCGCCATGAAGGTGCGGGGGCCGTCCGTGTCCCCCGCGGGCTGGAAGACGACCTCGCGGTCCAGGACCGGCGCCCCCGTGCGGAAGACCTCCTCGATCAGCGGCACGACCAGGGAGGCACCGTCGCCGAGGACGTCGGCCACCGTGCGGCCGAGGTGGGACTCGACGGCCGTCCGATCCAGGGCCGCGATCGCGTCGTTGACCCGGACGAACCGGAGCTCGCGGTCCACGAACGCCAGCCCGATCGGCGTGCCGCGAAAGACCGTGTCGAGCAGCGCCAGGGTCCGGGCCTTCTCCTGCAGCGCTTCCTCGGCCTCGCGATAGAGCCGCGCGTTGTCCACCGCGATCGCTGCGCGCCGCGCCAGGTCCTCTCCCAGCAGCTGGTCGGCCCGGCCGTACCGCCGCCCCGACTCGGCCATGACGAACGTGATCGCGCCCAGCGTGCGTCCGCGTGCGGTGAGCGGCACGATGAGGAGTGAGCGCAGCCCGAAGGCCCGGAGACCTTCGAGATGCTCCGCGTCCCGCGCGAACCGCCGGAGCAGGTCGTCGGGAATCTCGGGGATGAGCTGCGTGTGAGCGGTGCGGATGACCTGCGGGACCGGATCCTCGTCATGCTCGCGATACTTGTGGCTCATCGCCCACACGGCATCGACCTTGGCGGGATCGGTGTGGGCGATCGCCAGGCGGCGGAGGCGGCCGTCGGCGTCGATGATGTCGACCGCGCACCAGTCGGCAAGTCGCGGCACGGCGAGGCGTGCCGCCGCGGACAGCGTGGCACGGAAGTCGAGCGAAGAGGCGAGGACCTGGCTCACCTCGGAGAGAAAGGAGACCTGCTCGCGCGTCTCGTCCGCCCGGCGCTGTTCGGCACGGAGCCAGGCGATGAGCGCGCTGATCACGATGCCGGACAGGCCGTAGGCGAGAAACCACATCGCCGGCGATCGGCTGGCGGCCGACGCGGCGCCGGCCGCCGGGGCTGCGAAGAGCGGCACGCCCACGGCCACCAGCAGCAGCGTGACGAGCCCCGGGCCGAAGCCTCCGTACCAGGAGCTCAACCCGACGATGACCAGCAGCAGGGGGTCGAACGAGGTTCCGAACTGTCGCTGGACGAGCACGTGCAGCAGCACCGCCAGCAGCGCCGCCGCGAGGGCGACACCGTAGCGACGAACCGCCGCCGCGGGCCCCGCAGTGGACGGCGCGGTCAGCGTGCGCACGCGATCCGCCGGCGCGCAAGCGCGCTGACGGAAACGCGAGGCGACGATCCTGCCGAGGGGAAGGTGAGCTCGCTGCCGGGCACGCAGGCACCTGTTACAGGGGGGAACGGTAAAATTGCAGCACCCGGAGGGTTCGCGCAACGATCGACCCTCTGCTCCGCGCGGCCCTCCGCTGCCGTCATGCGCGTGCGGGCTCTGCTCGCGGGGTGAAGGAATCCCGATGCGCACGGCGCCTGACGGGGCGGTGATCAGAGGGTGCCTGCGGAGTGTTCGTCACTCGCGATTTGTCGCGCGCCGTCAGTCGCGATGCGATCGGCGGCGCGATGAGCGCCACCGCGGGGTCCTGGGGGACTATGACACGCGGGCGATGCGGCGATGCAGATGCGAAGGGTGGTGGTGCGACTGTGGCGCCACCTGCCACGACGTACTGCGACCGATGCGGAGCGCGCGCGGGCTCGTCCTCCGCCCGGTAGCCCGGCCCCTGCACCTGGCACACACCGGCCAGAGGCCGGGAACGAGCAGCCGCTGGACGCGCCGGTCATCGCGGGATCGATCCACAGGGGCGAGTGCGACTGATGTCGGGAACCATGGGATGAGGCCGAGGGGCGGAAGGGCCGCAAGAAGGGCCGGTTGCCCGCCCCGCGTTCGACGCGGCACGTGCGAGGCGATTGTCGGCACATTCGGCTGGGTGTCACAACTGGGGGCTCGACGCCCAGGCTGGACCTGAGTTCGACCTGATATAATAGATTAACTTAGCGCAACTAAGTACTTATTGCTATGA
>DASSYY010000215.1:0-4133 GCA_035703025.1 Gemmatimonadales bacterium
GGATCGAGTCGATCTCCGGAATCAGCAGGATGTGCCGCGCCTGCACCTCGCCCGGCTGCACCCGCTCGACCTGGATGATGTGGTACCCGAACGGCGACTCGACCGGGTCGGACACCACGCCCGGACGGAGCGAGAACGCCACCTTCTCGAACTCCGGCACCATGACCCCGCGCCGGAACCAGTTGAGCGAGCCGCCCTGGTCCTTCGATCCGGGATCCTGCGAGAACCGCTTGGCGGCGGTGGCGAAGTCGGCGCCCCGCCGGAGCTCGAGCACGATCGAGTCCGCCTGCGCCAGCGTGCGCGCCTTGGCTTCGGGCGACGGGCGCGGGGCGATGACGATCTGGCGGAAGGACACCGTCGCCGGGCGGTTCCCCAGGCTGCCCTTCTGCTCGTTGAAGTAGTCCCGCATCTCCTGCTCCGTCGGCGGCACCGGCTTGAGCTTGCCGTCCTGGCGCAGCTTGTCGATCAGGCGGTTCTGGAACGCGGCCCGGCGCTGCTGGTCCGTGAGCCAGCGCCGGTACTCCTCGGGCGTCCCGAAGCCCGCCTTCTTGAGCTCGTTCTTGTAGTCGACTTCCGATGTGAAGTTGCCGCGGACCTTGCGGACCTGCTGCTCGACGCCGTCCGCGATCTCCTGGTCGGTGACCTTGATGGCGGTGTCCCGCTGGGCCTGCTGGACCAGGAGCTCCTCGTCGACGATCGAGGCGATGATCTGCTTCCGGATGGCGCTGAGCGAATCGGGATCGGTGGGCAGCGGCTGACCTTGCGACTGGCGGGAGAACACCTCCTCGTCCACCTGCGACGCGAGCACGGGCCGGTTGCCCACCACTGCCACGACCCGGTCGACCACGACGGGTCCCTCGGGGAGCGCCGCCGGCCCGGCGGCGCGAGCGGCCCGCGTCTGCGCTGGCCGGACGGCCGCTGCCGAATCCGTGGCCGGTCGGACTGCCGTCGAATCGGCAGCCGAAGGCAGGGGTACTGAATCCGCGGCCACGCCGGTCGTGTCCTGCGCGGCGAGGCGTCCGCCGGCGAGGAGTGCCAGCGCGGCGACGGCCACGCCGCGCCGCCAGCCGGTGGTCACGGCTGCTTCCCTGGCTGCGCGGGCGCCGGCGCGGCTGCTCCCGGATGGGGAGCGGCGGCCCCGGGCGCGGACGCCCCGGGGGCGCCTCCCGCCCCCGGCAGTTGCGGCAGCCCCTGGACCGGCGGGCCACCCGGCGCCCGCTGCATCGGACCCTTCGGCGCCGCGGAATCCGCCTTGGCCTTCTGCTCGGTGGCGAGCTCGACGGCGCGGGACACCCCCGCGTCGTGCACCGCGTACGGCAGCCGCTCGCGCAGCAGGGTGGCCAGCGCGGACGGCAGCGGCCGCAGCCGGGTCTTCCCCTCGACCAGCTGGTCGAAGTACTTCTCGACCTTGAGATTGGCCACCTTGCCGCGCTCCGCTTCCGCGATCGACGAGTCGGTGAGATCCCCGTCCTGCAGCCCCATCTCCAAGCGCAGCGTGTCGAGCTGGGTCTCGTACCGGCGCTTGAGCGACGCCCACTCGACGGGCGAGATCGCGATCTTGTTCGCGTCGGCCTCGCGCAGCAGCAGCACGTTCTGCGTCAGGATGCGCGCGAACTTGGTGAGCATGCTGTCGTTGGCCTCGCGCAGCTGGGAGGTGTACTGCGGCGGCAGCGCGCGAACCCAGCGCAGGTAGTCCTTCACCGTCAGCTCGCCGCCCACGTACTTCACGATCGCCTTGTCCGACTTCCGGCTCTGGTCCGGCGTTTCCGCCGCCGCGCGCATCGCCGCCGGCGCGCCCGGCAGCACTTCGATCTTGTTGGCCGTGGCCAGGCTGTCCATGTAGAGCGAGTCGAGATGGACGCCCGCCCGCTCCTGGAGGTAGTCGACCAGGTGCTCGCGCGCCTCGGCGAGGGTGGGCCGCTTGATGATGTGAAAGCCGAACGGCGTCTCCACCAGCCCGCTCACCTGACCCGGCGCCAGCGCCCAGCCGGCGCTGTCGAACGCCGGCACGAACCGGCCGCGGGGACTGGGCGGCAGGTAGCCGCTGTCGGCCCGGCTCCCCGGATCCTCCGAGAGCTGGGAGGCGAGCTGGTCGAAGCTGGCGCCCTTCCGGATCTGTGCCAGCGTGGCCTCGGCCTTCTGCTTGACCGCGGCCTTCTTCGCCGGATCGTCCGTCGGCCGCGCGCCGAAGAGAATGTGCTGCAGGAGCCGCGTGTCGGGCACCTTGTAGAGGCTGTCCACCGCCGCGTCGCTCACCGAGCCGCGGCGGGCCATCAGCGAGTCGTGCCAGTGCGTCCCCTTGAGCTCGGAGATCTCCGGCCACACCGCTTCGGCGACGCTGACCGAGTCCAGAGGCAGCTTGTGCTTGGCGACCGCCTGCCCCAGCAGCGCGTAGTCGATCCACACGTTGGCCACGAAGTCGGCGGTCTCGCGGTTGATCTTGACCCCCTTCCCGCCGGAGCTCAGGATCTGCGCCAGCCGCTCTGACGACAGCTGCTGGCCGTCGGCCTCCGCGGCCACGTCGGCGTGCGCCGAAAACAGGTCGCGGAAGTTGCCGCAGCCGACGAGGCCGAGCGCCAGGCCCGCCACGAGGATCACGTTGCGTCGCATGACATCTCCAGAAAGGGTTACTTCACCGCCGCCTTGAGCGCCCGCACCAGTGCGGGCACGATCGGCTCGCCGCCGAGACGGAGCAGCCGGAGCGAGAGCGGCAGCGTCCGCCGCACTTCCGCGGCGAGCTGCACGTCGTCGAGCGCCGAGGTGAGGCCCGCGAGCCGGGGATTGGTCCCCGCCCGGTAGGTGAGCCGCGCCTCGTCGCCCCGGACCAGGACGTGCTGGAGGCCGAGCACCGCTCCCAGGACGCGAAGCCGCGCCATGTCGAGCAGCGTCTCGGCCTCTACCGGCAGCGGCCCGAAGCGCTCGCGCAGTTCATCTCGGAGCCCATCAATGTCGCCAGACGTCGAGGCCCGCGCCAGTCGCCGGTAGAGGTCCAGCTTCACGTCGTCGTCCTCCACGAAACCGTCCGGCAGATGGGCCGGCTGGTCGAGTACCACGTCGGGCGGCGCCGGCTGTTCGGTCGTGCCCTGGCCCCGGAGCGACTTCACCGTCTCCTCCAGCCAGCGCATGTAGAGGTCGAAGCCCACCGCCTGCGCGTGGCCCGACTGCTCGGCCCCCAGCAGGTTGCCCGCGCCGCGGAGCTCGAGGTCCTTGAGCGCGATCCGGTAGCCCGCCCCCAGGTCGGTGTGATGCTCCAGCACCTTCAGGCGCTCCTCGGCATCGGCGTCGATCGTGTCGGGTACCAGCAGGTAGCAGTAGGCGCGGCGGTGGCTCCGGCCCACCCGGCCGCGGAGCTGGTAGAGCTGGGCCAGCCCGAAGCGGTGGGCGTCGTGCACCACCATGGTGTTCGCATTGGGAACGTCGAGGCCCGACTCCACGATCATGGTGGAGACGAGGATGTCCACCTCGGCCCCCACGAACCGCTGCATGACCGCCTCGAGCTCCTCCGCGGCCATCTGGCCGTGGGCCACGCCCACCCGGGCCCGCGGCGCCAGCGACTGGACCTTGGCGGCGATGGTGTCGATCGTCTCGATCCGGTTGTGGACCATGAAGACCTGGCCCCCGCGGTCCGTTTCCCGCGCGAACGCCTCCTCGAGCAGCGGATCGTCCCAGGGCTCCACGAACGTGAGGATCGGCGAGCGGTCGCGGGGCGGGGTCTCGATCAGCGTGAGGTCGCGAAGGCCGGCGAGGGAGAGATGCAGCGTCCTGGGAATCGGTGTGGCGGTGAGGGTGAGCACGTCCACCGAGAGCCGGAGCGCCTTGAGCCGCTCCTTGTGCTTCACCCCGAAGCGGTGTTCCTCGTCCACCACCAGCAGTCCCAGGTCCTTGAACAGCACGTCCTTCGAGAGCAGGCGGTGGGTGCCGATGATCACGTCGATCTTGCCGTCGCCGAGCCGGTCGAGCGCCGCCTTCTGCTCCTTGGCGGTCCGGAACCGGGAAAGCACCTCGATCGTCACGGGAAAATCCGCCAGCCGCTCGATGAAGGTGCGGCCGTGCTGCTCCGCCAGGATGGTCGTGGGCACCAGCACGGCCACCTGCTTGCCGCCCTGGACGGCCTTGAACGCGGCCCGGACCGC
>DASSYY010000325.1:0-2450 GCA_035703025.1 Gemmatimonadales bacterium
CGGTCAGGCGGTCAGGCGGTCAGGCGGTCAGGCGGTCAGGCGGTCAGGCGGTCCAGCAATAGCTCGTCACCCTGAACGCAGCGAAGGGGGCATACCTCAGGCATGCCTTGAGGTATGCCCCCTTCGCTGCGCTCAGGGTGACAGGCTATCGCTATACTCGCCCGACCGCCCGACCGCCCGACCCCCCGCCCGCCCTACTGCCGACAGCTTCCCTCCGGATCCGGCTTCGGCTGGTCCACCACCACCCGGTGATCGAGATCCGCCACCCGCACCGCCACCTGCTCGATGAAGTCCGCCACCCGCGCCATCTTGCCGAAGTCGATGTACTGGACCTCGTCGGTGAGCTGGTGGTAGTCGCGGTGGCTTCCGGTGGTGAAGAATGCGATCGGGATCCCGTAGCGGGCGTACATGTAGTGGTCGCTCCGGCAGTACGAGTTGTCGGGATGCCCCTTCGCGTCCCACCGGTAGTCGAGCGCGAAGCCGTGCTTCCCGTCGGCGTTCACCTGTTCGACCAGGTTCCCCAGCTCGGTCGAGAGCCGGCGCGAGCCGATCATCCGGAGGTACGCCGGTCCGCCCTCGGCGAGATCCGCCGCGCCGCCGCGGCCCACCATGTCCACGTTGAGCTGCGCCACGATCGAGTCCCTGGCCACGGTCGGGTGCCGGGTGAACCAGTCGGAGCCGAGCAGGCCGACCTCCTCGCCGGTATGCCAGACGAAGAGCAGCGAGCGCTTCGGGTGCCTGGGCGAGCGGGCCAGCGCCTCGGCGATCTCGAGCAACGTCACGGAGCCGCTGCCGTCGTCGTCGGCGCCGTTGAACACCGAATCCTGCCGCGCGGGGCGGAGCCGCCGCAGGCTGTCGAGGATCGCCCGGATCCGGGCGTGCTGCGCCGCTGTCGGGGTGCCGGGCGAGTCGTCGGCTCCCTTCGGCCGCATCACGGCGTTGAAGGCGCGGAGCGAGTCGTGCTCCGCCGGTGCCGGGGCCATCGGCAGGTGGTCGTTGTGCGCGCCGAGGGCGACGAGCTGGCCGCGCAGTGCCGGGTCGCTTCCGGGCAGGATGGCCACCACGTTCCGCGCCGGCGCGTCGGGGGGCGAGTCGGCGAAGGCGACCGATCCCCGCACGGTCCCCGCGCGCACGAGCGCCTCGGCCATCCGTGCGGTCACGTACAGGAAGGCAGGCTGAGCCGGGCCGCCATCGTGTGCGAGCTGCGCGCTCGGCACCTCGAGCCCCGCGCGGTCCGCCGGCGCGATGGCGTCGAGCGTCGCGACCGCGATGCCGGCGGCCGAGCCGAACCGCTCCGTCACTACGGCGCGGGCGACCGTGCCCGCGGGGGTGCCATCGGGCTGCGGCGCCACGCGGATCACCACCAGCTTGCCGGCGGCCTGGTCCGCGGGAAGTGCGGGATGCGCGCTGTCGCCGAACACGCCGCCGTCCACCACGGGCACGCCGTCGATCGGCCGGGTGGCCTTGCCCTGGTCGCGCGCAATGAAGTCGGTCGAGGGCGCGAAGGTCGTCCCGCCGGCGCTCACGGCGGCGCCGGGCGCGAGCGTCCGCTTCACCAGAGGCACGGTCTGGAAGAAGGTCCCGCTCTCGCCCGCGGGCACGAGCCCCAGGCGGCCGGCCTCGGCGGCCAGGTAGGCGGTGCCCTTCGCGTTGCCGGCGGTGCCGGCGCCGCGACCCATCATCGAGTCGTCCGCGAAGATGCCAAGGCGGGTGCGGAGATCGGTGGCGGTGACGGCGGCGGTGGTCGCGGACGGCGCGGCGATGCCCGGCGCGGGAGCGGACGGGGCGCAGGCGGCGAGGGCCGGCAGCAGCGCGACCGCGACACGGCCGGCACGCGAGGAAACACGGGACACGAGGGGATCTCCAGGGGTGTGGGTGCAGCGGGGAGCGGTCCGGAGCCGTACGGCTGGAGCGGGGCGCCGGTTTCCGGGCGCTCTGGACGCGGGTGCCCGGACGCCACACTATATCAGCGCCCCTCCCGCTCATTCCTTCCGCCCGGAGCGTCCGATGAGTCTCGTCGATCGCGTCAAGCGCATCCTGTTGAGCCCGCAGCCGGAATGGGAAGTCATCGACGGCGAATCCACCACGCCGGGCGCCCTGTACACCGGCTATATCATGCCGCTCGCGGCGATCGGCCCCATCGCCAACGTGATCGGGTACTCGGTCTTCGGCATGCGGGTGCCGTTCAGCGGCACGGTCTACCGCGTGCCGATCGGCTCGGCGCTCACGAGCGCGATCGTGACCTACGTCCTCACGCTGGTGGGCGTGTACGTGCTCTCGCTCATCATCGACGCGCTGGCGCCGACGTTCAGCGGGACCAAGAGCTCGATCCAGGCGCTCAAGGTGGCGGCCTACTCGAGCACCGCCGCGTGGGTGGCGGGCATCTTCGCCCTGATGCCGGGGCTCCGGATGCTGGGGATCCTCGGGCTCTACAGCCTCTACCTGCTGTA
>DASSYY010000021.1:0-7905 GCA_035703025.1 Gemmatimonadales bacterium
GAAGGCCGCTTGGGAGACCGAGGACAACTACTGGGAGGAGAACTTCAGCAGCCGTCCGTACGCCCTGGGGCCGGACTACTACGACAAGTTCCGCCCGGCCTACCGCTACGGCTTCGAGTCCGCACGCGACGGTCTCGGCCGGACCTGGGACGATGCCGAGCCCGATCTGCGGTCAGGGTGGGAGCGCTACCAGGAGGAGAGCGGAACGCCGTCGGCCTGGGACGAGATCAAGGCGGCGGTGCGCGATGCCTGGGACCGGGTGACGGGCGGGCGGACTGCCGAGACCGAGGCGAACCGGCCGCAGATCCGCGAGTAGCCGCGCCACCGGATCCGGTCCCCTATCTTTCCCGCATGGCCGACTCCATCCGCGATCTCTTCTTCGGCTCGCCGGACCGCGAGCTCGTCGAGGCGGTCGAGCCCCAGCGCACGTTCGAGGACGTGGTCCTGCCCGAGCGCACGCTGCTCGCGCTCGACCACGCGCTGGCGCTCGTGCGGAAGCACGACCTCATCTTCCGCCAATGGGGCCTCGCCGAGCGGCACTCCTCGGGGCTGGGGCTGGCGTTCCACTTCGCCGGCCCGCCGGGCACCGGCAAGACCATCTGCGCCGAGGCGCTCGCCTACACGCTCCACCGGAAGCTGCTGGTGGTCCGGTACTCGGAGCTGGAGTCGCGGTGGGTGGGCCAGACCGCCAAGCACGTCGCCTCGGTCTTCCGCGCCGCCGAGCGGCAGGACGCCGTGCTGTTCTTCGACGAGGCCGACGCCATCGCGGGCCGGCGCTTCACTGCGATGCAGGCAGCGGTGGATCGCGAGGCCAACTCGGTCGTCAACGTGCTCCTGCACGAGCTCGAGACCTTCCCCGGCATCATCATCTTCGCGACCAACCTCGCTGCGAACATGGATCCGGCTTTCGAGCGCCGCATTCGAACCCACATCCTGTTCGAGATGCCGAACGTGGAGGAGCGAGAGCGGATCTGGCGGGTCCAGCTCCATCCCCGGAAGACCCCGCTCGCCGACGATGTCGACTTCCGCGAGCTCGCCGAGCGCTATCCCCGGAGCGGCGGCGACATCAAGAACGCCGTGCTCAAGGCGGCCCAGATGGCCACGACCGAGCCCGGGCCGGACGCCGCCAAGCGCATTCATCAGCGCCACTTCGTGCAGGGTATGGAGGAGGTCGTCGCCGGCACGTCGGTGATGGGGCAGTCGCTGTTCGATGAGAACGGCGGCCCGCCGCCGGCGGGGTTCGTGGAGGAGATGTCGGAGGGCCAGGAGGCGCTGCGGGCCGAGCTGGCGCTGGTGGCCGAACGAATGGACGGGCTGGAGCGCCGCCAGACCAGCGCCCTGCAGAAGGCCGACGAGCGCCACAAGGCCGCGCTGGCCGCGGCCGGCGAGTCATCCGCGGCCGCTGCAGCCGCGGCCCAGGCCCGGATCCGCACGCTGTGGATCGCGGCAGCCGCAGCTCTCGTTCTTGCGCTCGCCGCCCTGATCGTCACCCTCGTGCGAACCGCCTGACCGCCTGACCGCCTGACCGCCTGACCGCCTGACCGCCTGACCGCCTGACCGCCTGACCGCCTGACCGCCTGCCCGCCTGACCGCCTGACCGCCTGCCCGCCTGCCCGCCTGCCCGCCTATCTCCTCTTCAGCACCACGTCGTCGCTTCGCACGTTCGGCCCCACCATGAGCACCAGCAGCCGCGACTCGTAGCCCGGCGCCGTCACCCGCACGTACTGGGTGCGGCAGTTGTCCACCAGCGACAGGTCGAACCGGAAGTGGTATTCGCCGACGTCGTCCGTGAAGGTGACGAACGGGGTCCCGAGCATCTGCAGGTGCGCGCCGGCCAGCGGCAGCCCGTTGTCCTGGCGGAAGATCTTTCCGGTCACCACGCCGAATTGCGGCGCGGCGGCCGAGTCGCGCGGCGCCGCCGGCTTGGGAGTGCAGCGCTCAGGCCGGTCGGGCAGGTACGCCTCCATCGGACGGCTCGCGCGCGGCCCCGCGCCCGGCCGGGGACCAAGCCGCGGGCGCCCGAAGATGCGGCGCGCCTCGGATTCCATCGTGGCCGTGGCGTTCTCCGGCGCGGGTGCGGGCGATCCCTCCTTGGGATCGTTCGCGCCGGCGCGCTCCCCACCGGCCGGGTCCTCGGTCTCTCGATCCTCGCCCTCGCTCCGGGTGGCTTCGGGCGGCGCGTTGGCGTCGGGCTCGGACGTGCGCTGCTCCGCGGCCGGAGGCGGCGCCGATCGCTGTGGCAGCGGTGGCGGAGGTGGGGGCGGGGGAGTCGGCGGCGGTGGGGGCTGCGGCGGCGGCTCGGGCGGCGGCGGTTTCGCCACCGGGGGCGGGGGCAGATAGACCATCTGCACCTCGCGCGAGGGGTCGCTCGCCTCCTGGGGCTCGTCCTTCGCGGGCGGCTCGACCGGCTCGCGCGTGAGCTGGATCGCGAGCACCAGCAGCGCGGCGTGCAGCGCGGCGCTGATGCCTAGGGAGATCCAGGGACGTTGGCGGGGAGGGAGGAGCGTCGGCTTGGGCAACCCTGCGAGTTCCTCGGGCAGATGGGAGCTGCGATGGAATCTAGCCGGGTAATGCGTCCGCCTCATCCGGCACCGCCTCCCCCGCCCGCCACCCCATCGCTCGCAGCCGCTCCAGCAGCGCCAGGACCAGCGGCCGGTCCTGATGCACCGTCAGCAACAGCGCGTCCCCCGGCCGGGCCCACTCGAGCGCGTCTCGCACCGCCGGCAATTCGCTGCCGGGCCGGCTCACGGCCTCGGGCGCCATCCCCTCGCGGATGAGCTCGTCGGCCATGAGGTCCGGGATCTCTCCCGCGGCGCGGCCCCGCAGGTAGCGCTCCATCTCCTTCAGCACCACCCGATCCGGTCGCATCGTGAGCGCGGCGCGAGCCAGGGCCCGGATCGCGTCGCCCGACCGGTCGCCTGCCTGGCCGAGGAGCACGAGCCGGCGCCGCGCGGGCAGCGCGAGCATCAGCTCGGCCAGCGCGGCCAGCCCGTGCGGATTGTGGGCGTAGTCGATGACGAGCTGTACACCGCCCAGCTCCATCACGTTGGCCCGGCCCACGTTGTCCTCGGGCGACCCGCCGAAGCGCCGGAGCTCCCGCCCGATCACGTCCGGCGGCAGGCCGAGCACCATCGCGGCGGCGGCGGCCGCGAGCGCGTTGGCCACGTTGTGGCGGGCCGCGCCGCCCAGCGTCAGCGGCACCTCCGCCACCCGGGCCAGCAGCGTACGCGTCTCCCCATCCGCCAGCTCGAGCCGGTCCTCCACGCAGATGGCCGCGCGGCCGCCCGCAGCCAGGTGGCGCATGAGCATTGGCGCCTGCGGCTCGAGCGAGAACCAGACGACGGGAGCGCCGGCCGATCCTGCCCGTGCGCGGAGCAGGGGATCGTCCGCGTTCAGCACCACCGCGCCCCCGGGCCGAACCGCGCGCGCCGGCAGCAGCTTCACGTCGGCGAGCTCGTCGAGCGAGCCGATGCCGAACTCCCCGAGGTGGTCGTCGGCCACGTTCGTCACCACCGCCACCGCCGCGCGGTCGACGCTGAGACCCCTCCGGAGCAGCCCGCCGCGGGCGGTCTCGAGCACGGCCGCCTCGACCTCCGGCCGGCGGAGCAGCAGCCGGGCGCCGCTCGGCCCGCTGTAGTCGCCGTCGGCCAGCCGCCTGCCCAGCACGCTCACGCCCTCGGTGGAGGTCGAGCCCACCGTCAGCCCGTGGCCGGCGAGGATCGCGGCCAGCAGGCGGACCACCGTGGTCTTGCCGTTGGATCCGGTGACGAGCGCCACCGGCACGTCGTGCACGCGGCCCCAGTCCACGGCCGCGGGATCGGGCACGGCGCCGGCGGGCCACACGAGCGCTCCGCCGCCCGTGCCGACCGACACCAGCTCCTCGCCCGCGAGGAAGGTGACGTCGCGTGCCCGCGCGGCCTCACGCAGTGCCACCAGCGACGGGTTCCGCTCCCCCGCGATGGCGGCGCGCAGGCGCGCGACGACCGTGGCCGCCGGCTCGGTCGGGCGGCCCTCGAGCTCGGCCGAGGCCGCCTCCCACGCGGCCTCGTTCACGTCGGTCGCGGCGTAGAGGGCGTCCACGGGGGCGGTAAGAGCCAGGCTCACACCGCCGGTGAAAGGTCGGACGGCGAGGTTTTCGGCGGACCAGCCCACCGCGTCGAGCAGACGGCGAGCTGCCGCGCGCCAGGCGGCGATGGCGCCGTCGCGGTCCGCGTCGTCCAGCTGCACGTCGAGGATGGCGCCCGGTCGGTCGAGCAGCAGCGACGGCCCGGTGAGCCGGCGCGAGTCGGCGACGGTGGTGAGGCGCATCCTACCGGCTCAGTCGGCGGTCTCCTCGCGCGGCAGCCAGACGCCGCGCGAGTCGCGCACGAACTCGCGGCGGCCGTCGTCCATCAGGGGCGAGGGCATGGGAGCGCTGGGCTCGGGACGGGAGTGGCGGGGGCGCACAACCAGGCGCTCCGGCGCCTCGGGCCGGAACTGGATGACCTGTTTCCAGCAGCGGGTGATCGCGTCGCCGAAGATGAGCAGCAGATCGCCCGGCTGCGCCTCCCGGAGGGCGGTGTCGGTCGCCTCCTGCTCGTCGGGGAGTACCAGGATCTGCTCGGCCGGCACCCCGGCGGCGAGCAGCGCGTCGCGCAGCAGGTGCGGCACCTCGTCGGGCTGCCGCCCGCGAAGGTTGTCGTCGCGCCGGAGGATGTAGCGCTCGAAGTGCCCCGCCGCGATCCGGCCGATGTCGGCGATGTCCTCGTCGCGCCGGTCGCCCGGCGCCGCCAGCACGACCAGCCGGCGGCCGGCCACCTCCAGCCGCTCGACCAGCTGGCACATCGCCTCGACCGCGGCCGGGTTGTGGCCGTAGTCGAGGATGACCTTGAAGGGATGCTCGTCGAAGATGTTCATCCGGCCCGGGGCCTGGAAGAACGTCGTATCGAAGGTCCGGAGCCCGTGGCGGATGTCCTCGAGCTTGAGCCCCATGCTGAACGCCATCGCGGCCGCGAACATGGCGTTCTGCACGTTGTGGAGCGCGCGCCCTTCGAGTGTCGCCGGGATCAGGTGCGTCCAGAGCAGCGGGATGTGGGCGCCGTGATCGTAGATCGTGATCATCTGCCCCTTGATACCCGACTCCAGCACCACGCCGCGGCCGCCCGCCCGGATGTGCTCGCCGACCAGCGTGTGGGTCGGGTCCATCGTCACGTAGCACAGGTTCTTGGCCGAGGTATAGTCGGCCATCTTGAGGCAGAGCGCGTCGTCGGCGTTGAGCACGGCCGTGTCGCGGGCCACCTCCACCACGATCCGCTTCACCTTGGCCAGGTCGTCGAGGGTGCCGACGCCGCGGAGGCCGAGGTGGTCCGACTTCACGTTGAGCACGGCCCCGACGTCGCAGTGCCGCACGCCCATGCCGGCGCGGAGCAGGCCGCCGCGCGCGATCTCGAGCACCGCCACGTCCACGTTCGGGTCGCTCAGCACCATGCGGGTGGCGACCGGGCCGGTCATGTCGCCGGGCACCGTCCGGTGGCCGTCGATGTAGACCCCGTCGGTGCTGGTGAGACCCACGTTCTGGCCGGCCAGCTTGTGGATGTGCGCCAGCATCCGCGCGGTGGTCGTCTTGCCGTTGGTGCCGGTGACCGCGGCGATCGGGATCCGGCTGGGCGAGCCCGGCGGGAACAGCATGTCGAGCGTCGGGCCGGCCACGTCGCGCGGGCGGCCCTCGCTCGGGGCCATGTGCATCCGGTAGCCGGGCGCGGCGTTGATCTCGCAGATCGCGCCGCCGATTTCCTTGTAGGACTCGGTGATGTCGGTGGTGAGAAAGTCCACGCCGCCGACGTCGAGCCCGATCGCCTTCACCGCCCGCTCCGCCATCTCGACGTTGTCGGGATGCACGATGTCGGTGACGTCGGTGGCGGTCCCGCCGGTCGAGAGGTTGCCGGTCGAGCGCAGGAAGACCCGCTCGCCGTCGGCCGGCACCGTCTCCCGGGTGTAGCCCTTCTTGGCCAGCAGGGTGTCCGCCTGGTGGTCGAACACCAGCCGGGTGAGCACCTTCTCGTGCCCGATGCCGCGGCGGGGGTCGCGGTTCACCTCCTCGACCAATTCCTCGATCGTGCGCACCCCGTCGCCGACGACGTGCCCGGGGACCCGCTTTGACACCGCCACCAGCTCACCGTTCACCACCAGCATCCGGTGGTCGTCGCCGGAGATGAAGCTCTCGACGATCACGCTCCGGCTGTGCTCGCGCGCCACCTCGAACGCCGTGCGCACCTGTTCCTCGGTCGCGAGATGGATCGAAATGCCCCGGCCGTGGTTGGCGTTGTACGGCTTGACCACGACGGGGTAGCCGATCCGTTCCGCCGCCGCGACCGCGTCGTCCGCCCGCTGCACCAGGCGCTGCCGCGGTACCGGCAGGCCGAGCTGGGCCAGGATGCGGTTGGTCTCCTCCTTGTCGGAGGCCAGCTCGACCGCGATGTGCGACGTCCGGCTGGTGACGGTGGCCTGGATCCGCTGCTGGTACCGGCCGTGGCCGAACTGGATCAGGCTCTGCTCGTTCAGCCGGATCCACGGAATCCGGCGGTCCTCGGCCGCCCGCACCAGCGCCATCGTGCTCGGCCCCAGGGCGCGCCGCTGCGCGAACCGGATGAACTCGTCCCGCTCGGCGGCGAAGTCGAAGTCGCCGGGAACCGAGTCTTCCGGGCGGAGCTCGGGCGGCAGCAGCGAGTGGAGCAGCGTGACGCCCAGGCGGCCGGCCTCGAGCCCGACGTCCTCCTGCGCGTACTGGTACGTGACGTGATAGCGCCCCTCCACGCCGGCGCCGCGGGTCTTGCCGAAGGTCACCGGCTCGCCGGCCACGTTCTGCAGCTCGATGGCCACGTGCTCGAGGATGTGGCCCATCCAGGTGCCCTCGTCCTCGCGCAGCCGCCGGATGAACCCGCCCGGCTCGCCGTAGGAGCAGCCGTGCTCGTGCAGCCCGGGGAGCGCCTCGATCAGCCGGTCGATGAAGGCCGGCCCGATCTTCGCGGACGGCCACTCCTCCAGCGGGCCGAGGTCCACCTCGAGACGGATGACGGGGAAGTGAGCGTAGAGGCTCGGGCCGACGTAGACGGCTCTGTCCAGAATTCGCATCCCATATCCTCTCAGTCAGCCGGCATCGGAAACAATTTCGGCTTTGGTTTCACCACGGAGGCACGGAGGGCACGGAGAAAGGCGGAGGATAGTGTGAACAACACCACCACTTTGTCGCTGTTCTCTGTGCCCTCTGTGTCTTTGTGGTGAAGGAGTCATCAAACGACCGCCGGGCCCTGCTACGCCCGCTGCGCGATCACCGGCGCCGCCGCCGCCACCCGGGTGTGGAGGTTGAACGTCGCCCCATGATCCAGGATATGCAGCCGGAGCCCGATGAGACACACCGGGTCGTTCTTCCGCACCCGCGCCATCGAGCTGAACTCGAGCCCCGACGGATCCACGATCGTGAGCGCGCCGCCGCCGACCACCTCGAGCGTCTCGTCCGGCCCGATGAACGCGGCCGTGTTCTCGTCCAGCCCGATCCCCACCGCGAACGGATTGTAGCTCAGTGCCGTCAGCAGCCGGCCCAGCCGGTCCCGCTGGCGGAAGTGCTGGTCGATGATCACCCGGTTGGTGAGTCCCAGTCCCGGCGCCAGGGTCACGATCTTGGCCCGGGGCGACGCGCCCTCCCTCCCGAACGCGATCATGTGCTCACACAGGAACGCGGCGCCGGCGGAGGTGCCCGCGATGTGGACGCCCTCCGAGTTCCGCCGCCGGAGCGCCTTCGCCATCGACGTCCCGCCGATCATCGTGCTCAGGCGGAGCTGGTTCCCGCCCGTGAGGAAGACCCCGTCGGAGTCGTTCAGGATCTCGAGCAGCTCCTTTCGCTCGGCGTCCTCGCGGGCATGGATGGGG
>DASSYY010000177.1:0-5246 GCA_035703025.1 Gemmatimonadales bacterium
CGCCGGAGGGGTGGCTGCAGGCCGCGAGTCCGGCGGCAAACAGCACCGCGGTCATGAGGCGTACACGTGGGGCAGTCATGAACAGGACCTTAGGATAGCAGCACAGGGGGCCGGTGCGAAGTGGCAGGGGGACAGGGCACAGACCGCTACGACGGTGAGGGGGCCGTCGCCGGCGCGCGGCTGGTGGCCGCGGCCCGGTCGAGCAGCAGGGCCCGCTCACGCGCGTTGTGGGTGAGCGAGGCGGCGCGCTCGAACTCCGCGCGGGCCTCGTCGGCGCGACCAAGCTTGGCGAGCAGGTCGCCGCGGACGCTCGGCAACAGGTGGTACGCCTTGAGCGTGGGCTCGGCGACCAGGGCATCGACGAGCTCGAGCCCGGCCGCGGGCCCGGCGGCCATCCCCACGGCGACCGCCCGGTTGAGCTCCACCACGGGCGACGGGGCCAGCTCGGCCAGCTCGCCATAGAGCTCGGCGATGTGCCCCCAATCGGTCGCGTCGCCCGTCCGCGCCCGCGCGTGGCAGGCGGCGATCGCGGCCTGCAGCGCGTAGCTGCCGCGCGCGCCGCCCAACGCCTCCGCCCGAGCGAGCGCCGCGAGGCCGCGGCGAATGAGGAGCTGGTCCCAGCGCCCGCGGTCCTGGTCGAGCAGCAGCACCGGCTCGCCCGAGGGACCCAGTCGCGCGGCCGAGCGGGACGCCTGGATCTCCATCAGGGCCACGAGCCCGTGGACCTCGGGCTCCTCGGGCGCGAGGCCGGCCAGGATCCGGCCCATGCGGAGCGCGTCCTCGCAGAGCGAGGGACGCATCCAGTCGTCGCCGGCGGTGGCGGAATAGCCCTCGTTGAAGATCAGGTAGAGGACGCCGAGTACCGAGGACAACCGGGCCTCGAGCTCGGCGCCGCGGGGGACCTCGAAGGGGACTTTCGCCTCGGCCAGCGTCCGCTTGGCCCGCACGATCCGCTGCGCGACGGTGGCCTCGGGGACGAGGAAGGCCCGGGCGATCTCGCCGGTAGTGAGCCCGCCCACCAGCCGCAGCGTGAGCGCCACCCGCGCCTCCATCGAGAGCACCGGGTGGCAGGCGGTGAACATGAGGCGCAGGAGGTCGTCGCCCACGTGGTCGTCGAGGGCGGCATCGAGATCGGGCACCGCCAGCTCCTGCCGGGCCTCGAGCTCGTGGCCCAGCTGGTCGTGCTTGCGCTCGAGCATGCTGCGGCGCCGGAGCTGGTCGATCGCCCGGTGCTTGGCGGTGGCCATGAGCCAGGCGCCCGGATTGTCCGGCACCCCGGTCTCCGGCCACCGCTCGAGCGCGGCCACCAGCGCGTCCTGCGCCAGATCCTCGGCCGCGCCGACGTCGCCGACGAGCCGCGCCAGCCCGGCGATCAGCCGGGCCGACTCGATCCTCCAGACCGCGTCGATCGCCCTGTGGGTCTCGGTTCCCGTCACCCCCAACGATTAATGCATCGCCGGCGGCCGGGGCAAGGCGGGACTAGTCGGGCGCCTGCTCGCAGTTGACCATCCAGGGCGTGCCGAACCGGTCCACCAGCATGCCGAACCTGTTGGACCAGAAGGTCTTGGCGATCGGCATCACCACGGTCCCCCGGTCCGCGAGCGCCGCGAAGACGCGATCGGCCTCGGCCGGCGTCTTGACCGTGATCGACACGAAGAGGCCCTGCGGCTTCACGTAGGACTCGGGCGGGGTGTCCGAGCCCAAGATCACCCGGTCGCCCACCACCAGGCGGGCGTGGAGAATCCGGTCGCGCCACTGTGCCGGAACCTCGCCGGCCATCGGCGAGGCCCCGTGGGTCATCATCGCCTCGATCTTCCCGCCGAGCACGCGCTGGTAGACCCCGAAGGCCTCGGCGCACTGCCCGTCGAAGTTGAGGTACGGATCGATCCTCATGACGCACTCCCTCGGCATGGCTGGGCTCACGTCTTCTTCGCGGCGACCTGGGCCCGGATCCGCTCTTCCTGCTCGCGCAGCTCGGGCGTGAACTCCTCGCCGAAATCCTCGGCCTCGAACACCTGGCGGATCTCGATCTCGGACTCGCCCTCGAACGGATTGGGGGCGCGCTTGACCCACTCGATCGCCTCCGCCTTCGAGCGCACCTGCACCAGCCAGAAGCCGGCGATGAGCTCCTTGGTCTCGGCGAACGGTCCGTCGATCACCGTTCGGGTCTTGCCCGAAAACCTGACCCGCGCGCCCTTCGAGCTCGGCTGCAGACCCTCGCCCGCCAGCAGCACGCCCGCCTTGGCCAGCTCCTCGTTGTACTTGCCCATCTCGGCGAGCAGCTGCTCGCTGGGCATCACGCCGGCCTCCGACTCCTTGGTGGCCTTCACGATGATCATGAACCGCATGGTCGGATCTCCTTCGGATGACGTTCGGAGCGGGGCATCCGGTCGAGGCGACCCGCTCCATCCTGGCTCTACTAAGACGTCGAACGAGAAGCCGCGGAATCGACATGACTGCGGGCGCGGGCGATCCGCGCGTCCAGGCTCCAGGGTCCGGCGCCCGCGAGCATGAGATAGAGGTAGAAGAAGCAGTACAGCACGGCCGGGACGCCGTTGCTGGTCGTCGGAAAGGGCGACAGGGGAAAGTGGAACTGGAAATACGCCACGGCCATCTCCCCGGCGAGCACGAACGCGACCGGGCGGGTCCAGAGGCCCAGCACGATGGCCGCGCCGCCCACGATCTCCAGCATGCCGCCGATGCCGAGCTGGGACAGGAGCGGGATCGGCGGCACCGGCATCGGAGGCGGAGGGAAGCCGAACACCTTCATGGTGCCGAACGACATGAACACCAGCCCGGCGACGACGCGGAAGACACTCAGCATCCGTGGGGCCAAGGGTGAGCTCTCGAAGATCGAGGCCCCGTGCCTCACGCCGAGACCTCCTGGGCCAACTGCTCCTCCAGCCGGTCGAAGCATTCGGACCAGCCGTCCGCGTGACCGTCGCGCTCGGCGACCGAGTCGAAGCCGGTCTGCCGGAAGTTCATCTCGGTCCGGCCGCCGTGGGCTGCGAGGGTGACGGTGATGAGGGTCTGGTGTCCGGGCCTGCCGTCCGGGGTCTGCCAGGCGTGCGTCATCACCAGTCGGTCCGGGCGCGCGATCTCACGATACACGCCGCCCACCCACAGCTCCTCACCGTCGGGCGCCCGCATGCAGAGCCGCCAGGCGCCGCCGGGGCGCAGGTCGCTCTCGAAGACGGCGACCGTGAAGCGTCGAGGCGCCGACCACTGGTTCCCCCGATCATTGTCGGTCCACGCCCTGAAGACCAGCTCGCGCGGGGCGTCGAAGACGCGCGTCATGATGAGGTCAGGCATCGGGAATCTCCTTACCCGTTGACGATCGAGAGCGTGTTGCCGTCGGGATCCTTGAACCACGCGACCCGGGTCTTCCCCGAGACGTGGATGGCGCCCTGCCGGGTCGTGTCCGGCAGGTCATAGTGCTCGAACTTGACCCCCTTGGCGGTGAGCGCCCGCACGACGGCGTCGAGCGCATCGCCGACGATCCAGGTGGCGCTGGTGGCCTTGTTGGTGCCCGCGAAGTGCGACTCGTAGACCAGCACGGTGGACGAGCCGCTCCGGTAGGCGCGGACCGCATCGCCCTCGGTGCCGGTCAGTTCGAGCCCCAGCGTCTCCTCGTAGAACCGTCGGGCCACGTCGATCTTTCGGACGGCGATCGTCGCCATCACATTGCTGTCTCGCAGCACGTCGACCTCCTCGCATCGGTTAGCGTCACATACATACTGGTTGGTATGTATTCCGTGTGTCTCGTCTCGTCAACCCTCTGATTGACCGGGCCCGGTCTTTCTGTTACATACCAATCGGTACGTAGAGTGCTCGCCAGGAGACCCATGACCAAGACCGCGGCCAAACGCCGCACCAGAGCCCCGGAAGCCACCCGGGACAAGCTGCTCCGGGCCGCCTTCGACGAGATCTATCGACGTGGCTTCCAGGCCGCGAGCCTCGATACGATCCTGGCCCAGGCCGGCGTGACCAAGGGTGCGCTCTACCACCACTTCCCCACCAAGGCGGCGCTCGGCATCGCCGTCGTCGACGAAGTGGTGAAGGGGCTGCTGCTGGAGCGCTGGCTCGGCGTGCTGGCCTCGCAGCCCGGCGACCCGGTGAGCGCGCTCCAGGCCACCCTCCGCTTCCGGGCGGCCAACCTGACGGCCGGAGAAATCGAGCTGGGCTGTCCGCTCAACAACCTGGCCCAGGAGATGTCGCCGCTGGACGAGGACTTCCGCCGCAGCATCGAGGCGACCTTCGAAGCCTGGCGCGACGGCTTCGCCGAGGCGCTGCGCCGGGGTCAGGCCGAAGGGAGCGTGCGGAGCGATGTGGACGCGCGGCAGGTCGCGACCTTCATCGTCGCCGCGGCGGAGGGTTCCTACGGTCTGGCCAAGAACGCGCAGAGCAGCTCCATGGTGCGCGAGAACCTCGAGATCCTGAGCCTGTTCCTGGACAGCCTGCGGCCGCCCCGTCGGAGCAGCTAGCATCCGCGCCGGCGACGCATTCCGCGTCCGAATCCGGCGAGCCCGATCCTCGCCACCGGCTACATTGGCCCGCATGACCGAGACGACCGCAGCCCCGATGACCGCCCACCCGCCGATGCTCGACGCCGAGAGCTGCGCCCGCGCGCTCGCGTCACGCGACCCGCGGTTCGACGGCGTCTTCTTCGTGGGCATCAGCTCGACGATGATCTACTGCCGTCCGGTCTGCCCGGCGCGCGTGGCGTACCCCGACCGCCGCCGGTTCTTCGCGTCCGCCGCCGCGGCCGAGCACGACGGGTTTCGGCCCTGCCTCCGCTGCCGTCCCGAGCTTGCGCCGGGACGCGCTCTGGTGGATGCGGTACCACGGGTGGCCCGGGCGGCCGCACTGCGCATCGCGGCCGGCGCCCTCAACGGTCGCGGAGTCGGCCAGCTGGCGCACGAGCTCGGCGTGGGCGAGCGCCAGCTCCGCCGCGCGATGGAGCGCGAGCTCGGCGTCTCGCCGGTCGAGCTCGCGCAGACCCACCGCCTGCTCCTGGCCAAGTGCCTGCTGACCGACACGTCGCTGCCCGTGACGCGGGTGGCATTCGCGAGCGGGTTCCAGAGCCTGCGCCGGTTCAATACCGTGTTCCAGGAGCGCTACCGCATGAGCCCGAGCGTGCTGCGCCAGGGCCGCCGGGCCGCGCCCCCCGCCGGAGTCCGGCCGGCCGCGGATCTGGTCCGCCTGACGCTGGCCTACCGGCCGCCGCTCGCGTGGGACGCGCTGCT
>DASSYY010000311.1:0-3627 GCA_035703025.1 Gemmatimonadales bacterium
CCGAAAGGTACCCGAAGCCGGTGCCGAGGGTCAACGGGTTCCGGTGGGAGGGGGCGTCACCTTAGCATTCAGCGGCCTCCATGACCTTCACTCCCGACGAACCGACCGGCGGCGTGGCGCCGGCCGCGGCAGTGGGCGATCCGCCGGCGGCGACGCTGCCGGCGCGGACCCCCGCCCCGGCCGAGCGGCTGCTCGAGCGCGCGGACGCGCTCGCCGCCGGCGCGCGTCCCGCCGACGCGGTGCCGCTGTACCGCGAGCTGCTCGCCGCCGAGCCCGGGCACGTCGATGCCCGGCTGCATCTGGCCCGGCTGCTGGTCCAGCTCGAGGAGCACGAGCAGGCGCTGGCCGTCCTCGCCGAGACCCTCCGCAACTCGCCCGACCAGACCGAGTTCCTGGTGCTGCGCGGCGGGATCTTCACCCACCTCCGGCGGTACGAGGAGGCGGACGCCGACCTCCGGCGCGTGCTCCGGCTCTATCCTTCGCACGCGACGGCGCACCTCGAGCTGGGACGGCTGCTCTGGCGGAAGGGGCTGGCCGGCGAGGCCGCGGCCTGCTTCCGGCGGGCACTCGAGTTCCAGCCCGAGAGCGCGCGCACCTGCCACTACCTGGGCGACGCCCTCAATCAGGCGGGTGATCTGGCCGGCGCGCGGTCGGCGCTCCAGCGGGCGATCGAGCTCGACCCGCGGGACGGCAAAGCCCATCACCTGCTGGGCCGGGTGTTCGACCGGCTCGGGCGCCCCGACGAAGCGCGCGCCATGTACGAGCGATCGCGCGAGCTCGCCGGGGCGTGATCAGCGTCGTCGTCGGCGACCTCGCATCCGAAGCGGTGGACGCGGTGCTCCGGCCGGCCGATGCCACGCTCGCGCCGGTCGGCGCGGCCGCGGCCCGGCTCGACGAAGCCGGCGGCGCGGGATTCGCGGCGCAGCGGCGCACCGCTACCCCGCTCGAGGCGGGAGCGGCGGTGGTCACCGGGTCGGGGGCGCTGACGGCCGGCTTCGTGCTCCACGTCGTGGTGGCGGACGAGCGCGGGGCCGCGGGCCGCGAGCAGGTCCGGCGCGCGCTCGTCTCCGCGTGGCAGCGCGCGGACGACTGGGGCCTCACGCGGGTCGCGGCGCCGCTGGTGGGCACGGCGAACGGGCAGCTCAGCCTGGAAGTTTCGGCGGAGCTGCTGGTGGAGACGTTTCCGGGACCGGAGGGGCGGCAGGCGCCGCCCGAGCTCCGGATCGTGGTCGACGCGCCGGCGGAGCGCGAGGTGGTCGAAGCCATCGTGCGGAGGAAGTCGTGATCCGGTTGCACCAGCTCACCAAGCGCTACGACAAGTTCACCGCCGTCGACCGGATCGACCTCGACGTACCCCGGGGCGAGCTCTTCGGTCTGCTCGGTCCCAACGGCGCCGGGAAGACCACGACGATCCGTATGATCGCGGGCATCCTCCGCCCCACCAGCGGCACGGTCACGATCGGCGGCATCGACATCCAGGCTCGGCCGCTCGAGGCCAAGGCGCGGCTGGGCTACATCCCCGACCGGCCATTCGTGTACGACAAGCTCACGGGCGGCGAGTTTCTCCGCTTTGCCGCGGCGCTCTACGGCCTCCAGGGTCCGACGGTGGAGCGCCGGATCGACGAGCTGATGGCGCTGTTCGAGCTGGCGCCGTGGAAGGGCGAGCTCACCGAGACCTACAGCCACGGCATGCGGCAGAAGCTGATCATCGCGGGCGCCCTGGTCCATCGTCCCGAGGTCATCGTGGTGGACGAGCCGATGGTGGGACTCGACCCCAAGAGCGCGCGGCTGCTCAAGGATCTCTTCCGCGAGTTCGTGACCCGCGGCGGCACGGTGCTCATGAGCACGCACACCATGGAGATTGCCGAGGTGATGTGCGACCGCATCGCCATCGTGTACCGTGGCCAGATCGCGGCCCAGGGCACGATGGAGGAGCTCCGACAGCAGACCTCCTCGGAGGGGATGAGCCTGGAGGATCTGTTCCTCAAGCTCACCGGCGGGCACCAGACCCTGCGGCTCGACACCGTGCTCGACGCGTGACCGCGGCCTCGCGGGCCCAGCCCGGCGTGTGGACCATCCTCACGCCCAAGTGGCGGGGGGCGCTCGCCCGCGTGCGCCACGAGCGGAAATCCCGGGCCAAGTTCATCCTGCTGGCGCTCACGGGCCTCGGCTTCTGGACGGCGGTGTTCGGGGTGGCCTGGCGGGTGCTGCACTACATCCAGAAGGTGCAGGATATCGGGAGCCTCCTCGCCGGCAAGGTGCTCGGCGTCATCCTCCTCGCCTTCCTCTCGATCCTGCTGCTCTCGAACATCATCACGGCGCTCTCGACGTTCTTCCTCGCCAAGGATCTCGACCTGCTCGTGGCGGCGCCGATCGGCTGGTTCCGGCTGTACCTGTCGAAGCTGGGCGAGACCGTCGTGCACTCGTCGTGGATGGTCGGGCTCCTGGCGCTGCCGATCTTCACCGCCTACGGGGTGGTGTTTTCCGGCGGGCCCTTCTTTCCCTTCGTCGCGATCGCCGCGGTCATCCCGTACCTGGCGCTCCCGGCGGTGGCCGGCACGATCTTCACCACCCTTCTGGTCAACGTCTTCCCCGCCCGGCGGACCCGCGAGCTGCTGGGTCTGGTGGGCCTGGGCGCGGTGGCGGCCGTCGTGGTCATGCTCCGGTTCATCCGGCCGGAGCAGCTGGCGCGGCCCGAAGGGTTCCGGAACTTCGTGGACTACCTCACGGTGCTGAAGACGCCGACGAGCCCGTGGCTGCCGAGCGAGTGGTCGTCGGAGATGATCATGAACTGGCTGACCCGGGTGTCGGACCCGTGGCCGATCGTGAAGCTGTGGGGCGCCGCCGCCCTCGCCCTGGCGGCGGGGGCCGCAGTCCACCGGCAGCTCTTTCTGCTCGGCTACTCCAAGGCGCAGGAGGGCGCCGCGCGGAAGGTGCGCCGGGTGCTCCGCGGACCCTTCGCCGTCCTGCTCGCCTGGCTGCCACCGCAGAAGCGGGAGTTCCTGTTCAAGGACATGCGGCTCTTCTTCCGGGACAACACTCAGTGGAGCCAGCTCATCCTGCTCGTCGTGCTGCTGATGATCTACATCTTCAACATCAAGTCGCTGCCGATCCACTCGGGCGAGCGGGTGCCGTTCGCGCTGGTGACGATCATCTCCTTCCTCAACCTGGGTCTCGCCGGCTTCGTCCTCTCGGCGGTCGCGGCGCGGTTCATCTTCCCGGGGATCTCGCTCGAGGGACGGCAGATGTGGCTGCTGCGCTCGAGCCCGCTCGACCCGCGCGCGATGCTGTGGAGCAAGTACTGGATGGGGACGGTCCCGCTGCTCGTGCTGGCGATCAGCATCACGGTGCTCACCAACGTCCTGCTCCAGGTGAGCGCGTTCATGATGCCGGTCGGCCTGGCCACGATCGTTCTCTACACCCTGGCGGTGAGCGCGCTCGCGCTCAGCTTCGGGGTCTTTTATCCGCAGTTCGGCACCGAGAACGCCGCCCAGATCCCGACCAGTTTCGGCGGCATCGTGTACATGATGACGAGCCTGTGCCTGCTGGCCGTGGTGATCATGATCGAGGCCCTGCCGGTCACCGAACAGCTCCGGGCGTGGCTGCGCGGCGATCACCTCCGTCCGA
>DASSYY010000094.1:0-6246 GCA_035703025.1 Gemmatimonadales bacterium
GGCTGCTCGAGAAGCTGAGCGCGGACGCGGCCGGGATGGAGGCCCGGTTCGCCGAGCTGGCCGAGCTGCTGCCGGCCGCCCGCCAGCGGCTGGCCGAGGACGAGCAGCGGCGCGAGGAGGCGTCCCGCGCGCGCGCGGCCGCCGAGGGCCAGCGGACCGAGATCGCCCGGCGGCTCGGCGCGGTGCGGGTGGAGATCGGCAAGCTCGACGGCGACCTGGCGCTCACAGCCGAGCGGCTCGCCAACGCCACCGCCCGCCGGCTTCGCGCCCAGGAGGAGCGGAGCCAGATGGAGCTGCGGGTCCAGCAGGCGCTGCTCGAGCGCGACGCCGCCGCCGCCGACCGCGACGCCGCGGCGGTGGAGCACGAGCGCATTCGGAGCGAGCTCGCCGGCCGGGCCGAGGCCGAGGAGGACGTCCGCCGCCGGCTGGGTGAGCAGCGGGCCCTGGTGCGGCAGTGGGAGCAGGAGCTGCAGGGGCGGGCCCAGACGCTCCGGTCGCTGGAGGGCGAGCGCGCGGCGCTGGAGGGCGAGCTGGTGTCGCTGCGCGAGCGGGCCGCCGGCGCCAGCGCGCACCGCGCGGGACTCCAGGGCGAGCTCGCGGGCGCCGAACGCCGGCGGGACCACGCCGTCGAGCGGGCGGGCTTCCTGACCCACGAGGCCAAGCGGGCCGCCGCCGACGCGGAGCATGCCCGTCACCTGGTGGCCGAGGCGCGCGAGCAGGAGGCCATGCACCGCTCGGATCGCCGGCGAGCCGAGGAGTCGCTGGCGCAGATGACCGCCCGGCGCCACGCGCTCGAGGAGTTGGAGCGCGACCGCGTCGGCCTGGCCCCGGCCGCGGCGGCGCTGCTGGCCGCGCGCGAGCGATTCGACGGCGGCATCCTGGGCCCGCTCAGCGACTTCGTGACCACCGGCCGGGACGATGCCGAGCTGGCTGAGCGCCTCTTGGGCGACTGGATGCATGCGGTGCTCGTGCGCGATCGCGCCACGGTGGAGGCGGTCCAGACGTGGCACGCGGAGCAGCAGCCCGGGTCGTTGGTGCTGCTGCCGCTCGATCCCGGACCGCTCACCCAGCATGACGCGGAGGCGGTGGACAGCCGCCTGCACGTGGAGGGGCCGGCGGCCGGCTGGGTGCGCACCGCGCTCGCCGGGAGCGAGGTACTCGACACCGCCGGCCGCGTGCTCCGGCGGGCGAGCGGCGCCATCTTCCTCTCCGGCGCCGCCGCACCGTCCGGCCCCCTGCGCCGTCGCGCGGAGCTCGCGACCCTGGCGCTGGAAGTCGAGCGCGCCACTACGGCGCTCACCGCCGCGGACGAGGCCGTCCAGGCGACGGTGGGACGCCTCGCGGAGCGCGAGCGGACGCTGGCCACCGCGACGGCCGCCGCGGAACAGGCGCGCGAGGCGGAGCGGCAGGCGGGTGCGGCTCGCGAGGACGCCATCCGACTGGCCGGCAACCTCGCCCGCGAAATGGCCGAATCCGAGTCGCAGCTGACGCGGGTCACCGAGCGGCTGGCCCGCGCGGAGCAGCGGCTGGCCGAGATCGATGCCGCGCTGGTCGAGGGTGACATGTCCCGCAGCCGACTCGACCAGGAGCTGGGCGGCGGGCGGAGCCGGGTGGGCGAGCTGGAGGCCGAGCAGGAAGCCGCCCGCGAGCAGCGGGTGCACTGGCAGGTGCAGGAGGCCCACGTGGCCGGCGGCCTCCGGTCGTCGGACGAGCGCCTGCAGCGGGCCGCCGCGACGCGCGAGGAAGCCGAACGCGCCGTGCAGACCCTCGGGGTCGAGCTCACGCAGCTCGAGTCCGACACCACCACCCTGGCGGCGCAACAGAGCGAGTGGCGCGAGGCCCGCGCCGAGCGGCAGGTGGCGCTGCACGAGCTGGAGGCGGCCAGCGGCGACGCGGATGCCGCGTTGGCGGACGCCGAGGCCGAGCTCCGGGCCGCCGAGCGCGACGTGACCTCGACCCGTGGCGCGTTAGAGGCGGCGAGCGAGGAGAGCCACGGCCTCCAGGTGCGTCTCACGGAGACCGCCGGCACCCGCCGCAACATTCTCGAGCGCGTCGAAGCCGAATGGCGCCGGCCGTTCGAGCAGCTGGTCGAGCAGGCGCCGCTGCTCGATCTCGATCTCGAGACCCTGGAATCCGAGGCCGCCCGCGTCCTGGGCGCCCTGGAGGCCATCGGACCGGTCAATCCACTTGCCGTCGAGGAGCACGCCGAAGAGGTGAAGCGGCTCGAGTTCCTCACGACCCAGCGCGACGATCTCGTGGGCGCGCGGCAGTCCCTGATCCAGGCCATCCGGGAGATCGACGGCACGGCGCGCAGCATGTTCCTCGAGACGTTCACCGCCGTCCAGGGCAACTTCAGCCGGGTGTTTCAGACCCTTTTCGGTGGCGGAGAATGCGAGCTCCGGCTCGCCAACCCCGACGACCCGCTCGAGAGCGAGATCGACATCCATGCCGCCCCGCGGGGAAAGCGGACCCAGCGGATCCACCTGCTGAGCTCCGGCGAGCGCACGCTGGTGGCGGTGAGCCTGCTCTTCAGCATCTACCTCACCAAGCCGAGCCCCTTCTGCCTCATGGACGAGGTGGACGCTCCGCTGGACGACGCCAACGTGGGACGGTTCACGCGCCTGCTGGACGAATTCAAGGGCGACACCCAGTTTCTGGTCATCACGCACAACCCGCGGACCATGCAGTCGGCCGACGCCGTCTACGGCGTGACGATGCAGGAGCCGGGCGTGTCGACGATCGTCGGCGTGCGCCTGGGTGAGGCGGAACACGTCGCCTAGGCGACGAGTGGCCATGGCGCGGGAGTTGCTTCGCTCCACGGAACACCCTGACCGAGGATCCGGATGCTGATCGTGATGCGCCACGGCGCGGCCGAAGACGAGATTCAGCGAGTGGTAGCCACCATCGAGGAAATGGGCTACCAGGCGCGGCCGATGCCCGGCAAGCAGCGCACCACCGTCGGCCTGGTGGGCAACGACGGCCGGGTGGACGGATCGCGCCTGGCGGCGCTCCCCGGCGTGCAGGAAATCCTTCACGTCACCAAGCCGTACAAGCAGGTCTCGCGCGAGTGGCAGCCCGAATCGACGATCGTCCGGCTCCCGGGCGGCCTTACCATCGGCGGCGACGACGTGGTCGTGATGGCAGGGCCGTGCTCGGTCGAGAGCGAGCGCCAGATCCTGGAGGCCGCCCGGGCCGTGCGGGAAGCCGGGGCGACGGTTCTCCGGGCGGGTGCGTTCAAGCCCCGGAGCTCACCCTACTCGTTCCAGGGTCTCGGGAGCGCCGGCCTGGCGCTGCTGGCGCGGGCCCGCGAGGAAACCGGGCTCCTGATCGTCACCGAGGCGATGGACGCCGAGGGCCTGGACCAGGTGGTGGAGGTGGCGGACATCGTCCAGCTTGGCGCCCGCAACATGCAGAACTACTCGCTCCTCAAGCACGCCGGCCGCTGCGGCAAGCCGATCCTCCTCAAGCGCGGTCTCTCCGCCACCATCCAGGAGCTGCTGCTGTCCGCCGAATACATCCTCGCCGAGGGGAACCGGCAGGTCATCCTGTGCGAGCGCGGAGTGCGGAGCTTCGACCAGGCCACCCGGAATCTCTTCGACCTGAGTGCGGTGGCCGTGGTGCACGGGCTGTCCCACCTGCCGATCGTGGCCGACCCGAGCCACGGCACCGGCCACCGGGACATGGTGATTCCCATGGCGCGGGCCGCCGTCGCGGCCGGCGCCGACGGGTTGCTGGTCGAGGTGCATCCCACGCCCGATCGTGCGCTCTCCGACGGCGCGCAGAGCCTGTACCCGGAGCAGTTCGAGCGGATGATGCGGGAGATCCGGCTCATCGCCGAGGCAATCGGACGGCGGGTCGCGGAGCCGGTAGGAGCGCGCGCGTGATGCGGGGCCTCCTGCTCCTCCTCGGCCTGGTGGCGGTCGTCCCCGCGGTGGCGCGCGCGCAGGATGCCACCTCGATCGTCGGCCGGTCCTCGCGCGTCTACCGCTCGCTCTCGAGCCTCAGCGCCGACTTCGTGCAGGTGATCGACAACCCGATGATCGACAGCGCCGAGAGCCGCGGGACCCTGGTCCAGGCCGGCCCGGACAAGCTCTCGATGCGGTTCACGGATCCCGATGGCGAAGCGGTGGTGATCGACGGGCGGTCGGTCTGGGTGTACACCCCGAGTACGACGCCGGGTCAGGTGATCCGGATGGCGGTGCCGAGCGGCGGTCCGGTCTACGGCTATAACCTGCTTGCGTGGTTTCTCGACCGGCCCGCGGAGCGGTATACCGCGTCGTACCTTCGGGCCGATGTGCTTGGGGGCCGGTCCATGGACGTGGTCGAGCTGGTGCCGGCCGTGCCCGACCTGCCGTTCGAGCGGGCGGTGCTATGGCTGGATAGGGCGGACGGCATCCCACGGCGGCTCGAGATCACCGAGCACTCCGGCGCGCTCCGGACGCTGACGCTGTCCAAGGTGCGGGTGAACCAGTCCGTCCCGGACCGCACCTTCACCTTCCAGGTGCCGTCCGGCGTGCGGGTGGTAGATCAGTGAGCCCGGCTGCCGGCGGTGTTGCTCGCAAGGCCCAGCAGCGCCGTTGGGGTCGTGGCCTGGCGGAGTAGCTCGACCGCGCGGCCGATCTGGGGATCGTCGCTCACCCGCCGCCGGCGCTCGGCGGCCGGCCCGAACCGGTATCTCGCCACCTCGTAGCCCAGTTGCTGGTCCACGATGTTCGCGCCTCCGCGGAAGGTACTGTCCGCCAGGCGCACGCCCCGCGCCGCCAGCCGTTGCCGCACCTGATCGCGCATCGCCTCGCTGACCTGGAACTCCTCCGAGGTCACCGCCGAACCGCGGCGCAACTCGAGCGCGTATGCCGTGAGCACGTCCCGGAACGCCACGAGCTGCCCGTTCAGCGCCTGGGTGAAGCCCTGCTCCGGAGTGGTCAACGTGTCGGGGTCCAGCAGCACGTCGGGCACGATGCCGCCGCCACCCGCCAAAGGTCGACCGCTGTCGGAGCGATACGCCGCGGGATCGGGCACCGCATGGGTGGCGCCCATCACCGAGTCGAGGGAGGCACCCTGGATCGAGCGCCCGCTCGGCGTGTACCAGCGGGCCGTGGTAATTCTGAGCGCTACCTCCGAGCCCAGAGGAAAGAGCGTCTGGACGATGCCCTTGCCGTACGTAGTGTCGCCCACCACGAGCGCCCGGTCATGATCCTGCAGCGCCCCGGCGATGATCTCCGCCGCGCTCGCGGTGCCCCGGTTCACGAGGACCACGATCGGCAGGCCGCGCCAGCGCTGCGGCGCTCCGTCCGACCACCGGTGGTTGTCGCCCGGCGCCCGGCCGCGACTGACCAGGATGTCCTGGCGCGGATCGAGAAACAGATCGGCCGCTTGAACGGCCTCGTCCCGGAGCCCTCCCGGATCCGAGCGCAGGTCGAGCAGCAGCGACTTCATCCCCAGCTTGGTCAGCCGGGACACCTCCTGCTCCAGCTCGGCGGCGCAGTTCTCCCGGACCATCGAGAGCGACAGATACCCGACACCGTCGGCCAGGAGAATGCCCTCCGACACCGCCCGTTGGTGGATCCGCTCCCGGGTGAGCCGGTGGCGGATCGGGGCCTCGACGCCTTCGCGGCGTACGGCCACATCGATCGGCGTGCCGATGGGCCCGCGGAGCGCCTGCACGGCCCGCTCCATGGTCCAGTCCGCCGCCGAGACGCCGTCCACCTCAACCAGCTGGTCGCCCGAGCGGATCCCCGCCCGCTCGCCCGGGGTGCCGGGCATCGGCGTCACGACGGTGATCCAGCCGTTCCGGGCGTCGACCTGAAGGCCGATGCCGCCGTAGTCACCGGTGGTCCGCTCCTGGAGGCGCTGGTAGTCCTTCCCCACGAGCAGCGCGGCATAGGGATCGTGCAGCTGCGCGAGCATGCCATCGATGGCCCGGTGGTAGAGCTCGCTCTCGGGTAGGGAGTCGACCTGGTAGTCCCGCACGTGGGCCAGCACCTGCTCGAAGAGGCGGGCCTGCTGGTAGACGTCCTCGCCGACACCGAGACGCCGCTGCAGCAACCACCCGCCGGAGAAGCAGGTCACGAGCGCCAGCAGCGCAGGTACGGTACAGCGTCTCTTCATGGGGCGCCTCGGAAGTTGCGTCGCCGGCGCGGTGCGAACGATCGGCTCGCATCGCTGGAATGACGACCTCTGTGAGTGGATCGCAGAACTGCGCGCGGCAGGCGGTGGCCTACCTGTTCACTAGCGGTTCCTACCCTG
>DASSYY010000124.1:0-2373 GCA_035703025.1 Gemmatimonadales bacterium
CGTCGAGCACCGCGCCGGCTGACAGGTTGATGCTGGTGCCGGCGAGCTGGCCTCCCTGCCACGTCAGCATCGCGTCGATGCCCGCGGCAGGCCCCTCCGCGAGGCGATGGAGCCACCCCGGCGCGAGCCGGGGGTCACATCCGTTGCGCCGGCGGTACGCCGCCCGGTAGAGCGCGTCCATCCGCTCGGCATGCTCGGCGTAGTCGGGGCTGGTGACGGTCTCCAGACCCGCCGCGCGGAGCGCCGTCAGATCCGCGCGGATGGTGCGGCGTACGGACTTGCTGCGGCTGGCGACGTATGCCTCGAACGAGTCCCACCAGATCCGCATCCGCGCCGTCGCCCCCGCGGGCACGACGGCGTATCCCCGCTCCCGGGCCAGGGCGATCACCGCCCCGTCCGTCGAGTCCACATACGGCCACACGACCGCCCTGGCTCGCTCCTCTCCCGCGATCTCCTCCAGCAGCTCGAAGACGCGCTCGAGCACCGGGCGGGGCAGCGTCTCCGTGTCGCCCAGGACGTCGGAGGTGAGGGAGAAAGGTGACTGGACCGAGAGCACGGGCCGAATGTCGAGGCCAAGCCGCGCCAGCCCGCGGAGCGGGCCGAGCCAGCGCTCGTGCAGGTCGTGGGGTGTGTCGGCGCCGGTGAGGTAGACGGGGAACACCGCGCCCGCCTCCCCATCCCTGCCCACCAGCACGTGCCGCGGCCGCCAACCGGAGCCCTCGGCGGCGAGGAACCATCGGTGGTGATGGAAGCCTCGTCTCGCGAGCGAGTTCCACTCCGTCTCCGCGAGTGCGGCGGCGCCGCCGAGCGGCGCAGCGCTCCAACGCGATCTCACGGCCGCGCTGGTCACAGCCCCCCTCCGGCGTAGACCCAGAGCCCGCGGTCGCCTTCGGCGAGGACCGGCTGCCGTGCGAAGGCGAGACGCGCGGCATCGGAGCCGACCCACACCGCCGTGAGATGCGACAGCGGGTCGGACACCGCGGTCAGTCCCCATTTCCGCTTGTACTGCAGCACACCGTCGGTGACGAAGGGGGACGTGCGTCCCATGTCCACCCGAGCGCAGCCCTGCCGGCGGGCCCATTCGAAGACGAGGGCGTATGCCGCCGCCGAGACGCCGGCGCGAAGCAGGTTGACGTCACCGTCGCGCACGCCGCTGAGCGGGATCCAGAGGGTCTCGCCGGAGCGCAGCGAGCAGAGCCCGGCGACCCGCTTCCCCGCGTGGACCACGAAGTGGAGCTGCCCCCGCTCCCTGAAACGGCCGAGGAGATAGGGGGACGGCAACCAGGCATCGTCACCGAAGCGGGTGCTGGCGTGGGGTGCCAGCATTCGCGTCGTGAACTCCTCCCAGGCGGCGTCGCCGCCCGCCTGTTCCAGCGCGAACCCTCTCGACCGCACCCTGCGGAGATCGTCCTTGAGGCTGCGCGACATGCGGGGCGGAGGAAGCTGCGCGAGATCGCCGGTCCAGCGGATGTGCGCCGGCACCACCACCCAGCCGGCGCGGCGGAAGCGATTCGCCAACCAGCGATGCACCTCGGCGACCACGAGGTGCGCCGCGCCGGCCGCGGCCGCGGGGTCGTGCAGGGAGCCGGCGGGACCGTACTCCGGGGATGGCAGCTCGCCGAAGAGGCCGGCGCAGAGCGGCTCAGTCGCCTTGTCGCGACCAATCTCCAGCACGGTGATCTCGCGGCCGCCGAACTCGACCACCCGACGGCGCATCGGCCCCCGCAGCTGAAGCGGGAGCGCCAGCACCCGGTGGGCCGCGACGCTGAGCGGAGACCAGCGCGAGGCGTACGTCGGCACCAGCAGGCGCTCCTCGACGACCGCGGCGCTACGCACCCGCGGTCTCGTGCGAGGTCGTCTTCGAGCGGGTCCAGCCGACCTCGGGCACGTGCAGCAGCAGACACTCGTCGCAGAACTTGACCCGCCGGCAACTGCGCCTCCAGCACCCGATCCGTCCCTGGCGGGCGAGCACCAGGCGCAACAGGTGATCGGCGCGCTGGGAGCCCTTGAGCAGCACGAGGTCCCCCGGTACCAGCGTCTCCGAGAGGTAGCGATGCGCCTCGCGGATCGACGGAAAGGCGCGGAGCGCCGAGCCCTTGGGGTGATTGCGCGCGCCGCCCGAGCGGACCGCCTGCGGGCCGACGAAGATCACCTCGTCCGCGACGTGAAGCGCCTGTCGGGCCACGTCGGCGTATACCTGCGACGCGCGGCCGGCGTAGTCCGAGATGGTGCCGAACACCGCGACCTTTCGTACCGCGCGGGCGTCGCGGAGGAAGTCCACCGCCGGCGCGACCGACCAGAGCGAGGCCTTGAACTCGTCCCGGATGAAGGTCACGCCGGCGGCCTCGACCGGCTGATACCGGCCGGGGAGCG
>DASSYY010000133.1:0-14922 GCA_035703025.1 Gemmatimonadales bacterium
CCCCCCCCCCACGCCCCCATCCACCCGGAGCGCCGCGCCGGTCGTCGCCGAGGCCGGCGCGCCGCACACGTAGACGATCATCGCCGCCACTTCGTCCGGCGTGGCGAAGCGCTGGATCACCGACGACGGCCTCGCGCTGGCGAAGAAGTCCCGCTCGACGCTCGCGATATCCTGGCCCTGGGCCGCGGCGAGGTCGGCGACGAAGCCCATCACCCCCTCCGACGCAGTCGGTCCCGGCAGCACGCTGTTCACGGTCACGTTCGTTCCCGCCAGCGTTTCGGCCAGCCCGCGCGCTACGGCGAGCTGCGCGGTCTTGGTCATCCCGTAGTGGATCATCTCGGTCGGGATCTGCAGCGCCGATTCGCTGGAGACGAAGACCACCCGCCCCCAGTTGGCGCTCCGCATGAGCGGCAGGTAGTGCCGCGTGAGCCGCACCCCGCTCAGCACGTTGACCTCGAAGAACCGCATCCAGTCGGCGTCGGTGATCTCCTCGAACGGCTTGGGCTCGAAGATGCCCACGTTGTTGACCAGGATGTCGACCACGGGCACCTCGTCGACCACGTCCTCGCAGCCCGCCGCGGTGCCGAGGTCGGCGGCCACGCCACCGATGTGGGCACCGGGGAGATCGGCCCGGATCGCCGCCACGGCGGCGTCGACGCGCGCCTGGGTCCGGCCGTTCAGGATGACGCGCGCGCCCTCGCGGGCAAGCGCCCGCGCGGCGGCAAGGCCGATGCCCGCGGTCGAGCCGGTCACCAGCGCGCGCCTGCCGGCGATGCCAAGATCCATGTACCACCTCAGGCTGCGAGTTGCCCGCGTGTCACTCAGGGTGACGGCGGCTGGGATGCCGCCCGCTCGAAAACCGTCCGCCCTTCGAACAGCGTCCGCACGACGCGCGCCTCGTGAATGCGCTCGGGCGGGAGATCGAACAGGTTCCGGTCCAGCACGATCAGGTCCGCGAGCTTCCCCACCTCGATCGACCCGGTCTCGTGCTCGAGGTGATGCGCCCAGGCGGCATTGATCGTGTAGAGCGCGATCATGGTCGGCAGGTCGACCCGCTCGATCGGATGCCACACCGCGCTGACCGTGTCGCCCGGGTCGCGGTGGGTGATGCCGACCTCGATGGCCTCGAGCGGATCGAGCGAGGACACCGACCAGTCGCTGCCTCCGGTCACGACCGCGCCGGTCCTGACCACGCTCGCGATCGGGTAGAGCCAGCGTGAGCGCGCCGGGCCCAGATACGGCTCGGTCATCCTGGTGAGGTACTCGTCGCCGTCGGCCCAGAGGGGCTGGAAGTTGGCCACCACGCCCAGGGCGCGGAAACGCGGGATGTCCGCCGGGTCGATGAGCTCGAGGTGCGCGATGGCCGGCCGGGCGTCGCGCGGGCCGTTGACGGCTCGGGCTCGGGCCAGCGCATCCAGGGTCATCCGGATCGCGCGGTCGCCGATGGCGTGGACGTGGATCTGGAAGCCCTCCCGGTCGAGCGCGGCGGTCAGCCGGTCGAGCGTGACCTGGTCCCGGATCGGTGTGCCGGCCCCGACCCGGCGGCCAAGGTAGGGCGCGAGCAGCGCCGCCGTACCGGACTCGATGACGCCGTCCTGGAACAGCTTGGCCGCCGTGGGCAGTACGTGCCGGGTGGCGTAGCGCGTGCGCCAGTCCCGCAGACGCGCGAGCAGGGTATCGCCGCCGGCGCCGGGAACCTCGAGCGCCGCGATCACGCGGGTCGTCAGCGTGCCGGCCCGGTCGGCCGCAGCGAGCGCCCGCAGTTGGCCCTCATCCGTGCGGGCCGAGAACATGGTCGTGATGCCGAAGCTCGAGGCCAGACTGTCGGCGCGCGCGAGACCGGCGGCGTACTCCGCGTCGGTGACCGGGGGAACCTTGCGGTAGACGAGGTCGGCGGCCGATTCGCGCAGGGTGCCGCTAGGCTCCCCGCGCGCATCGCGCTCGATGCGGCCGCTCGGGGGATCCGGCGTGTCCCGGGTGACCCCCGCGAGCGCGAGGGCCCGCGAGTTGGCCCAGGCCGAATGACCATCCGCGGCCCACAGGAGCGCCGGCCGGTCGGGAACGAGCTGATCGAGCAAGGTCTTCGACGGGTTGCCGTCGGGAAAGAGCGGGAGCTGCCAGCCGCCGCCCCGGACCCACCGGGCATCGGGATGGGCGGCCGCCCACGCGCGGATGGCGGCGGAAGCGGCCGCGACCGACTCGGCGTCGGTGAGATTGCACAGGCCGAGGTCGATGCCGCTCTCGACGGGATGCACGTGGCCGTCCTGAAACCCGGGCAGCAGCATCCGGCCGGCCAGGTCGACGACTTCGGTCTGTGGCCCGATCAGCCCCGGCGGCAGGTCGTCGCTGCCCACGTAGACGATCCGGCCCTGGCGCACCGCGACGGCGGCGGCCCAGCTTCGGGCGGCGTCAACGGTGTAGATGGCGCCGTGTCGGAACACGAGGTCGGCGGGCACTCGCCCATCGGCCTCGCGTGGGCTGGACGCAGGTCGACAGGCGGCGAACAGCAGTAGGAGGATAGCCGTCAGGCGGATGGGCATCGCGAGGGATGATCGCGCCTTCCGGGCACCAACGCCAGCGCCCGCGCTGGTCAGAGGTCAAGGAGTGACGGTGACCTCGATCTCCACCGAGTCCATGACCTCCTCCGGCGTGGAGGCGCTGAAGCCCACTACGCGCAGGCGCGCGGCTCCTGCGTGCGGCAGCGTGACCTGGAGGTCCCGCGGAAGGAGGGTGATGACGCGCTCGACGCAAAGGGCATCGTGCCCGGCGCCCGGCACGCGGTCGTACGGAACCAGCCGGGCCAGGCCCTGGCTGACCTGGACCGCGCCGCCTTCGGCGATGGTGCAGCCGAAGCCGACCGTGGTAACCGTGACGGTGAACGGGACGCCGGCCCGCACTTGCGAGGGGGCGGCCAGGACCGGACGGACGCTCAGCGAGGGGTCGATCCGGCCGACGACGCGATCCGTATTGGGCTCGGTGGGACTGCCGCAGGCGAAGGCCGCGAGCCCGAGGCTCATGGCCACCAGAGCGAAGACTGCTGAGGGAGGTACCATGGCATGGCCTCGGCTGAGGAGATGCCGGAGGGGACGCCGTATCCGCCCCTCCCTGCACCGGCGCCCGCCCCGTGGTGCTCGGGACCTACAGGCCGAAGAACGCCAGCGCGTCGACCACGTTGCCGAGGGTGGTGGAGAGGACCGGATGTGACGCCTCGAGCCGCCGGACCGCGTCGGCGAGGCGGTCCTGGAGTCCTTCGGCCGCCGCCGTGTCACCCGGCGTACGATCGGCGACGGCTTCGAGGTCCTGCACGAGCGCCTCGAGTGAGCGCCTGGTCTCGGGGCTAAGGTCCTTGGCACCGGCGAGCTGCTCCCGGATCTCGCGGACAACCGTCTGCAGCTTCGAATCGGACATCGGGACGCTCACGAATGGGGATGCCGGATTATGGCGATCCCGGGCGCGCGGCGCGACCCCGGAGTCAGCCGGCTCGATTGCCCGCTCATGGGAGGGCGGGGTAGCTTCCACGCCTGCCTCGCAGGCCCATCCCGGTCCGGGTCCGGGCCAGGACGACATCCGCAACGCAGCTTCGCTCGCCCCATCCTCCTCACGGAGATTCCGATGATCCGCTCACTCTCGTTCGCCGCGTCGCTGTTCGGTACGCTCGCCGCGGCCACGCTCGCCTGCTCCGATACGGACGTGCCCTCATCCCCCGCGGACGCCCCCGCCCTGAAGCGGGCCTTCGCCCCCACCCTCACTCCGCAACAGAGCGGCACCACCAACCGCCTCCAGGCGATCAGCCCGGTCAACGGGCGGGTAGCCTGGGCGAGTGGCGTCGGGGGCACGTTCACCGTGACCACCGACGGCGGCAAGACCTGGCGGGCGGGCGTCGTGCCGGGGGCCGAGGCGCTCCAGTTCCGCGACGTCGAAGGGGTGAGCGAACGGGTGGCCTACCTGATGTCGGCCGATACCGGGACTGCCTCGCGGATCTACAAGACCGTGGACGGCGGAAAGACCTGGACCATGCAGTTCCAGAACCACAATCCCCGCGCGTTCTACGACTGCTTCGCCTTCTGGGACCAGAAGAGCGGCGTGACCTTCAGCGACGCGGTCGACGGGGTGTTCCCCGCGATCCGGACGACCGACGGGAAGACCTGGCAGAACATCGGCGCCCGCCTGCCGGCGGCGCAGGACGGCGAGGCGGCGTTCGCGGCGAGCGGTACCTGCGTCGCGACGCAGGGCGGAAAGCAGGCGTGGATCGCCACCGGCGGCGCGGCCAAGGCCCGGATTCTGGCCACGACGGACGGTGGGAACAGCTGGAAGGCGTACGACACCCCGATCACCCAGGGGACGCCGATCTCCGGCGGGCTCAGCGTGGCCTTCCGGGATCCGCACCACGGCATCCTCGCCGGCGGCGATCTGGGCAGCTCCACACCGCCGACCGACAACGTCGCCGTCTCCAAGAACGGCGGGAAGACGTGGACCCTGACGACGCCGACCCCGTTCGCGAGCGCGGTGTACGGCCTGGCGTACGTGCCGGGATTCGGCCAACGGACCGTGGTGGCCACCGGCCCCGCCGGCGCCGCCTGGTCGGCTGACGAGGGCACCACCTGGACCACCCTGCCAGGGGTGTCCGGCTACTGGGCGGTGGCCTTCGCGGGGCGCGACGCGGGATGGCTGGTCGGGATCAACGGAACGATCCTCAAGCTGAGCTTCTGACGCGCAGGCGGATCACTGCCGGCGGCTGGAGAGGAACGCCACCAGCGCGCGAATCTGCGCGGGCGTGAGGGTCCGGACGTAGGCCGGCATGTTGGGACTGCCGTTGGTGATCCGCGCCGTGATCTCGTCCGGCCGCATGCGGCCGGCGACGTCGGAGAGGTCGGGCCCGCGCCGGCCGCCGTATTCCTCGACCCGGTGGCAGAACTCGCACCCGGTGTCGTGGAACAGCCGGGCGCCTTCCACGACTTCCGGCCGCTGCTCGCGGATCACCGAGGCCGGCAGCGGCTGTGCCCCGAAGTCGGGTGACCAGTCGGCCCGCTCGCCCGCGATCCAGAAGATCACGATCGTCGTCCACATGAACACCACGAGCAGCGGCGCCCAGGGGCGCCGCCGCATGGCGCGTGCGCCCTGGTTGAACACCGGTACGACCAGCAACGCGGCCCCGAAGAGGAGCGGGCCGAGCACGATGATGAGCGACTCGAGATTGTTCGGCGCAAGGGCGAGCAGCGCGAAGTACCAGAGGAAGTACCAGTCCGGGCGCGGATAGGCCTCGAGGATGCTCGGGTCGGGTGGCGGGCCCAGGTCGGGCGGGCCCACGATCAACGCCAGGAGGACGATGGTCGCGGTGACGGCCGCGCCGAAGACCACGTCGCGCCAGGCGGCGTCGGGCCAGAACGGGACCCCGTCGCGCTGGAGCAGCGCGGCGTAGCGCGCGCGGTAGGTGGCGGGGTCCACGGCCGGCCCGTCCCGCGTCCGCTCGGAGATTCCGTGGCGGAGCACCAGCGCCAGGTGCAGGCCGATGAACGCGAACACGATGGCCGGAATGAAGAAGACGTGGAACGCGAAGAAGCGGCTCAGCGTCGCCCCGCCGATCGTGTCCCCCGCCAGGATGAACCGCCCGATCTGCTCCCCCACCACCGGCATGCGCGCCGCCTGGGCCGCGCCCACGATGACCGACCAGACCGCCGTCTGGTCCCAGCGCAGCAGCTGCCCCGTGAACGCCAGGGCCAGCGTCAGCAGCAGCAGCACGGCCCCCGTGAGCCAGTTGAGCTCCCGGGGGAACTTGTAGGCGGCCATGATGTAGGTACGGGAGACGTGGATGCCGATCAGCAGCACCATGGCCGAGGCGCCGAAGTAGTGCATGCCCCGGAGGAAGCGGCCCAGCATCGCCTGCTCGGAGATGAACCGCAGGCTCTCGTAGGCCTGGCCGCTCGACGGCACGTAGGCGGTCGACAGCGCGATCCCGGTGGCCACCTGCAGGATGAAGGCGATGAGCGTGGCGCTGCCGAAGACGTACCACCAGCCGGTCCGGGGCGGAACCGGGTGCTCGAGCGCGCGGCGCGTGGCGGTGACGAGGCCGCTGCGGTCGTCGAGCCAGGCGAGCAGGCGGGTGAGCACGCGCGCTCAGGCGATCGGGATGGGGCTGGTGAGAATCTCGACCTGCCCGGCGCGGACGCGCACCGGATATTGCGGCAGCGTGCGGGGCGGCGGGCCCGCGGAGACGGTGCCGTCGGCGTAGTAGACGCCGCCGTGGCAGGGGCAGAGGAACAGGCCCGCGTCGGCGATCCAGCGTACCGGACAGCCCAAATGGGTGCAGTGCACGGAGAACGCGGTGAAGCGGTCGGTGTCGTCCCGCCGGAGCCAGGCGGCGGTCCGCGCCGTCACGCCGGCCCAGGGGAGGGGCGAGGCGTCCTCGAACGCGACATTGACGGTCTGGCCGATGGTGAACTGATCGACCGAGCCGACCGCGCGCCACACGCGGGGCGGCTTCCGCGTGAGCGGCGAGAGCAGGAATCCGATGACGGGGACCGTGGCCGCGGCGGCGATGACACCCGACAGCCCGAGCGAGAGTCGGCCGAGGAAGCGGCGCCGGGGCGAGGGAACGGAGGGTGGCTCTGGAGTTTCCACGGGACCTCCGCCGGAGGGGCTGCCGCAGGCGCACACCTCGCCAACTTAGGGAACCTGGAGACGCCGTACAAGCGGGGCTAGAACGTCCTTGCTCACCGCGCGAGGACGTCCCCGCGGTACTGGACTGCGGCGGCAGTCCCGGGATAGTGTGCATCATCACGGCGGGCCGGAGGGGGGATCCCGTAACCTGGACCATCCAGCCGAGCGTCGCACGAGTGAGCGCGACGCCGCCGAGACCACCTCCTTGCGCGGGCCGCATCGTGGATTCGCAGCCGCTCACCCGACGACAGTTCCTCCGGCGCTCCGGCCTCGCGGCGTCAGGCGGTGCCCTCGGCAGCCTGGTCTCGCTGGGGCTCGAGCCGGAGCGGGTCCGTGCCGCCACGGTGCCGCTCGCCTGGAAGATCGAGCGCACCAAGGTGGTGCCGTCCATCTGCCCCTACTGCGCGGTCGGCTGCAGCATCCTGCTCCACGTGCGCGACGGCCGGCTGGTGAACCTCGAGGGCAATCCCGACTCGCCGATCAACCGCGGCACGCTCTGCCCCAAGGGGGCGGCGAGCTACCAGCTCACCGTCAACCCGGAGCGCCCGGTGCGGTGTCTCTACCGCCGGCCCGGCGGCACCGGCTGGGAGCCGATCGACCTCGACCGCGCGATGGACATGGTGGCGGACCGGGTCAAGCGGACGCGTGACGAGACCTTCCAGCGGACCGGCACGGTGGACGGCCGCGAGGTTACGCTCAACCACACGCTCGGCCTCGGCTCGCTCGGCGGCGCCACCATCGACAACGAATGGAACTACGCGCAGGCGAAGGCCTTTCGCGGGCTGGGCGGGGTCTTCCTCGAGAACCAGGCCCGAATATGACACTCCTCGACAGTCCCCGGTCTGGGGACCAGCTACGGTCGAGGCGGCGCGACGACGTTCCAGCAGGACCTCCAGAACTCGGACGCGATCGTGATCATGGGCAGCAACTTCGCCGAGTGCCATCCGGTGGGGTTCCGCTGGGCCATGAAGGCGCGCGAGCGCGGGGCGAAGCTGATTCACGTGGACCCGCGGTTCACACGCACGAGCGCCATGTGCGACCTCCACGTGGGAATCCGCTCGGGCACCGACATCGCGTTCCTCGGCGGGATCATCAACTTCATCCTCGCCGAGGACCGCTGGTTCAAGGAGTACGTCCTCCACTACACCAACGCCTCGACGATCGTCGAGGATACGTTCGAGGACACTGAGGACCTCGACGGCCTGTTCTCCGGCTTCGACCCGGCGAAGGCGGAGTACGACACCCGCACCTGGGCCTACGAAGGCACCATGCCCGGGACGCCGCACCAGCCGAAGAGCACGGGTCTGTCGCACTCGAAGGAGGGGCAGCCGGGGGTGGACTTCAGGCGCCACCCGCCGCGCACCGATCCCACCCTCCAGCACCCGCGCTGCGTCTTCCAGATCATGAAGCGCCACTACGCCCGCTACACGCCCGAGCTCGTCGCCCGGGTGTGTGGCTGCAGCGAAGCGCAGTTCCTCGAAGTGGCGCGGGTGTTGTGCGACAACTCGGGGCGCGAGCGCACGTCGGCGTTCGCCTACGCGGTGGGCTGGACCCAGCACACCGTCGGTGTCCAGTATATCCGCGCCGCCACGCTGATCCAGGCACTGCTCGGCAACATCGGCCGGCCGGGCGGCGGCATCCTCGCGCTTCGGGGCCACGCTACGATCCAGGGCTCGACCGACATCGCCACGCTGTACAACCTGCTCCCAGGCTATCTGCCGGCGCCCACCGCGCAGCTCACCCAGCACGACACGCTCGAGGGCTGGCTGGCCCACGAGATGCCGACGACCGGCTGGTGGGCCAACGGCCGCAAGTACATGGTGTCGCTGCTCAAGGCCTGGTATGGCGAGGCGGCGCGCGCGGACAACGAGTGGGGGTATCAGTACCTCCCCAAGAACGTAGGCGACCACTCGCACATGCCGATGTTCGTCGCGATGCACGAACGCGTGCTGCGCGGCTTCATGGCGATCGGCCAGAATCCCGCCGTCGGGGGCCAGAATGCGGTCTACCAGCGCGCGGGGATGGCCAAGCTCGACTGGCTGGTGGTGAAGGACCTGTTCGTCACCGAGACCGCCGAGTTCTGGAAGGCGCCGGACGTGGCCGACCCGTCGGCGATCGGGACCGAGGTGTTCTTCTTCCCCTCGTCCACCACACCCGAGCTGGACGGCACCTACACCAACACCCAGCGCCTCATCCAGTGGCACGACCGGGGCGTGGTCTCGCCGGGGGACTGCAAGAGCGACCTCTGGTTCACGCACCAGCTCGTCAAGCGCCTGAAGCAGCGCTACGCCGGCTCCACCAATCCCAACGACGCGCCCTTCCTGGCGCTGGACTGGAGATTCGAGGAGCGCGACGGCGAGGCGACGGCCGACAGCGTGCTCAAGGAGATCAACGGATACACTCTGCCCGACCGGAAGCTGGTCGCCAGCTTCGCCGACCTGAAGGATGACGGCACCACGGCCTCGGGCGGGTGGGTCTACACGGGCGTCTATCCCGAGGAGGGCAAGAATCTCGCGGCGGCGCGGAGCGGCGACGACTCCGTCGCGCTGGGCTGGGCGTTCGCGTGGCCGGCCAACCGCCGCATTCTCTACAATCGCGCGAGCGCCGATCCCGCGGGCCGGCCCTGGTCCGATCGCAAGCGCTACGTCTGGTGGGACGAGGCGAAGCGCGAATGGGTGGGCTACGACGTGCCCGACTTTCCGGCCACCAAGGCCCCGGGGTCGAAGGGCGTCTGGGCCAAGGGCGGCATGGACGCGCTGGACGGCGATCAGCCGTTCATCATGAAGCCGGACGGCAAGATCTGGCTGTACGCGCCGAGCGGCCTGGTCGACGGCCCGCTGCCGACCCACTACGAACCGTGGGAGGGACCGGTGGCGAACGCGCTCTACCAGGCCCACCCACGGAACCCCGTCGCCAAGACGTTCAACGTCGTCGGCAACCGCTACATCGATCCGGGCGACCAGGACTTTCCGATCGTCATCTCGACCTATCGCCTGACCGAGCACCACCTCAGTGGCGCCATGACCCGCTGGCTTCCCTGGCTCACGGCCCTGCAGCCCGAGCTGTTCATCGAGCTCTCGCCCGAGCTCGCCCGCGAGCGCGGCATCGAAAACACCGGCTGGGTGACGATCTCGACCCCGCGCGGGGCGATCGAGTGCAAGGCGCTCGTCACCCGCCGGCTCCGGCCGTTCGAGGTGATGGGGCGGACCGTGCACCAGGTCGGCATGCCGTTCCATTGGGGGTACCGGGGCGTGGTGACGGGCGACGTGACCAACGAGCTGGCGGCGATGGTGGCGGACCCGAACGTCACGATCCACGAGGCCAAGGTCTTCATGTGCCAGGTCGAGGCCGGGAGGCGCGCGAAGGAGGTCTTGGCCGGGCTTCAGGACGCGCCGCGGCCGACGCCGCACGTGGGGCGCCGGGAGCGCCAGGCAGCGGAAGCCAACATCGACCGCGCCATCGAGCTCGCCGCCGCGGCGACCGATCCGGCGGAGATCCTCGCGGGGCCGCCGCCGTTCCGGCTGGACCAGCCGCTCGGGGTGTACCATGGCTAAGGGCTTCTACACCGACACCACCGTCTGCATCGGGTGCAAGGCGTGCCAGGCCGCATGCCACCAGTGGAACGAGCTCCCTGCCCTCAACGACGGTGTGGTCGAGCTCACCGGTGACTCGTACGACAACACCGGGCGCCTGAGCGCCGTCGACTGGCGCCACGTCCGGTTCATCGAGCAGATCCCCGAAGACCGGAGCCAAGACGGGTTCCTCAAGGGCTCGCGCTGGCTCATGATGTCGGACGTGTGCAAGCACTGCGTGCGCGCGGGCTGCCTCGAGGTGTGTCCCACCGGCGCCATCATCCGCACCGAATTCGACAGCGTCTACATCCAACAGGACGTCTGCAACGGCTGCCGCGCATGCATCCCGGCATGCCCCTTCGGCGTGGTGGACATCGGCAAGGATGGCAAGGCGCACAAGTGCACGCTGTGCTACGACCGGATGCAGCACGGCATGGAGCCGGCGTGCGCCCAGGCCTGCCCCACCGACTCGATCCGCTTCGGCGACGTGCCGGAGCTGATGGCGCTCGCCGACCAGCGGGTGGCCGACCTCCGGGCCGCGGGCGTCCCGGCCTACGTCTACGGCAAGGAGGAGATCGTCGGCGGGCTCAACTGCTTCTTCCTGCTGGTGGACCAGCCGGAGGTGTACGGACTGCCGTCCCAGCCGCGGCTGCCGTCGGAGCACGTGGTGGAGGGCCTCGGCTTGAGTGCGCTCACCGCCGCGGCGGTGACGGTGGGCAGCGTCGTGGCGTTCCGGAAGGAGCGCATGGACGGCATGGGAGGAGACGGCGGCGAACCGGCGCCCGTCCCGCCGGCCCGACCGATCGGCACACCCGCTCCGGCCGTGCCGGGCAGGGACACGGTCGCGTTCATGCACGCGATTCACGGCGCGAACGAGAGCAGCCGGACGCGCCGGCCTGCATCCGAGCCGATGCCGGCCGCGGGGGCGTGCGGCCAGGGTGGATGCGGCGGCGCGTGCGGGTGCCACGCTTGAGCGCCCTCGTGCTCGCCCCGGCGCTGCTGCAGGTCGGCAGTCCCTACGTGGGGCACGGGTTCCCGCCGCACTGGGGCTGGTACATCGTGCTCTACTTCTTCCTGGGCGGGCTATCGGCCGGGACGTACTTCATCGCGACGCTGCTCTTGCTCTCCGGGGACCCGCGCGATCGCGAGGCCGTCCACCTGGGCTACCGGGTCTCGTTCCCGCTGCTGCTAGTGTGCGCGCTGATCCTGATCCTGGATCTCGGCGTGCCGATCAGGTTCTGGCACATGCTGGTGGCGAGCCAGCGGATTCCGGCCCTGTTGTTCAAGCCGTGGTCGCCGATCTCGCTCGGCATCTGGATCCTGTCGGTATTCGCCCTCTTTTCGGCAGCTGCGTTCGTCTGGTCGCTGGAGCGGACCGGGCGGCTCCGGTGGGGGCCGGCGGTACGCATGATCGCATGGGCCCAAGGCCGGCCTCGGGCGCTGATGGTGGCGTGGAACGCGGTGGGGACGTTCTTCGGGTTCGGGCTCGCCGGTTACACCGGCGTGCTGATATCGGCGACGACGATCCCCGTCTGGCACAATGCGCGGCTCATGGGTGCGCTGTTCCTGGTCTCGGCCACGTCGACCTCGTACGCGCTGCTCGTGCTGTTGCTTCTCCGGCGTGGAGCCGGACGAGACGAGCCGACGATCGCCAAGCTCGCGCGGGCGGACCGGTTCTCGATGGTCCTGGAGCTGGCCCTGATTGCCCTGCTGCTCCTCATCCTTGGCCGCACTGCCCGGCCGCTGGTGAGCGGCGGGTTCGGCGTGCTGTTCTGGCTCGGCGTGGTGGGCGTGGGCCTGCTCATCCCGCTGCTGCTGCGCAGGCGGGCGGTGCTGGGATGGGCGGGTCATCGGCAGGAAATGATCGCCGCGGTGTGCGTGCTGGTCGGCGGGCTGCTGCTCCGGTTCGTGGTGGTGGTGTCGCCGCAGTTCCCGGCGGTGTCGCTGTGGGCGCTGTGAAGAGTCGGGTGGCGGTCCCGCGAGTGCACGCCATCCTGAGCGGGGCAGCCGCCCTCGCGCTCGCCGCCTGCTCGCCCGAGGCCCGCCGCGTCCGGGACGGCGGGGCCGGCGCCGATCCCGGCAACAAGGTCCTCGTGACTCACGAGTTCCCGGACCCACACACCGCCGACACCACGCTCTGGCCGGGTCGGGCCGCCGCCCCGGTCGATCTGCTGGCCCGCGGCGTGATCGCCCCACCGACCTACCCTGCGGCGGACACCGCGACCCCGCCGTCGCAGGCGCAGCGCCAGACCTTCGACCGCGGCCGCCCCGCCGATCCGCGACGGCGAACCAACCGGCCATGAGCGCCCCCGCGCATCCCGAGGTCGCCCGCGCCGGAATCGTGCTGCGGGTCCTCTCCGGCGCAACGAGCGCCGTGCCTGTACGGCTGCCCCCGGACGTACCGGACGTCGAGGCGGCCGAAGCTCGTCTTGCGGGCGGCGTGCCCGCGCTCTACGGCGAGCCGTTGCTCGATTGGGAGGAGCTGCGGCGGGGTGTGACGGCGATCGCCGCCGCACTCGCGGGAACCGACGCTGCCGCCGCCGGGGCTGCGGTGCGCGAGCGGCTCGAGCGCCTCGACCGGCCGGCCGACGGGGTCGATCCCGAGCTCCTGGTGCGCGCGGCGGTGGAAGGGGCGTGGGGCGTCGTGGAGGCCGCCGCGATCCCGCTCGACGTGGATCCCGGTGCGCTGACCGCCCTGCTCGACTGGGCCGCCCGACCCGCGCTCCGGGCCGCCGCCACCAGACTGGCACCGGCGCTCCGCGCCACACGCTGGTCGCGCGGCCACTGCCCGGCTTGCGGCGCCTTGCCCACCCTGTCGGTCCTGCGCGGCAAGGATCGCGAGCGCCGGCTCCACTGCGGTCGCTGCGGCACCGCTTGGGTATTCGAGCGCGTCCGCTGCCCGTCCTGCGGCGAACGCGATCACGAGCGGATGGGATATCTCCACGGAGAGGGCGAGGGGGAACACCGGCGGGCCGAGGTCTGCGACTCCTGCCGGGGCTACGTCAAGTGCGTGGCGCTGCTCGACGACCCGGGCCCGGAGCGGCTCGTGGCGCTCGACCTCGAGACCGCGGCCCTCGATTTCCTCGCGCTCGAGGCCGGCTACAGCCGCGCCGGCGCGCGGGGCACGTCGAGCGAGCAGCGGTAGGCCTCAGGCGATCTCACTCGATCCCGTCGAGCAGCCAGAGATCGCCGCCGTGCGGTGCCGCGCGGTCGAACAGGACCGACTTGCCGTCCGGTGACCAGACCGGATAGACGAGCCGGATATCGGAGTCCTCGAACTCGAACACCCGCCGCGGTGGCTTGCCGTCGACCGGATGGGCCCACAAGGTCCGGTGGCCACGCACGTCCATGATGACGGACTGGTCGGGCGACCAGGACATGTGGGAGCCGCTCGCCACATCCGGCAGCGGCGTCAGCGCGCCGCTCTCGACCGCGACGCGCATGACCCGCTGCTCGGTGCCCGTCTCCGCGCGGAACACGATGGCCCGGCCGTCGGCCGTCCAGCGGAGGAAGTGCCCGCCGGCGCCGGACGAGGTCACCCGCCGCTGGCCGGACCCGTCGGCATTCATCACCCAGATGTCCGTCCGCCCCAGCCGGTCCGACATGAAGGCGATCGACAGACCGTCCGGCGAATAGAACGGGTTCATGTCCATGCCCGGATCGTCGGTCAGGCGGCGGAGCCGCCCGTCGTCCACCGCCACCGACCAGATGTCGATGCTTCCGCCCCGCCCCGAGAAGAACGCCAGCGTCCGGCCGTCCGGCGTCCAGGAGGGCTGGTAGTCGCCGCCCGGGCCGCTCGTGACCCGCCGGTCCGCGCCCGTCGCCACGTCGTGCAACCAGATGTTCATCTCCCCCTGGCGGTCCGAGTTGAACGCGATGGTGCGCCCGTCCGGCGACCACGCTCCGCGGCTGTCCTCGCGGGTCGAAACCACCACCGGCGTCGGCGGTCCCACGGCGGCACCGGTCGCCGGTGACACGGGCAGTGACCACAGGTCGGCATTGAGTCCCCGCACCGCGAAGGCCAGCCGGTGGCCATCCGGTGAGGGTGCGGGCTCGATGTCGTCTCCCGCCCCCGTGGTGAGCTGCTGGGGCGCGCCGACGGATCCGCCGGCGGCGCCGACGGCGATGCGCCAGACATTGATCCCGCCGCCGCGATTCGATGCGAAATAGATCCAGTGCCCGTCCGGCGACCACGCGGGGTCCAGCCCGGTCGCGCCATCATGGGTCAGGGCGACGGCAGCACCACTTGCCCCGTCGGCCATCATGATGTCGGACCTGGTCTTCTCGATCCGCCGGAAGACCAGCCGCCGACCGTCCGGCGACCAGCGGGCGCCGGTATGGGACACCGCTTCGCTCGAGTCCGAGGTGAGCTGCCGCGGGTTGCGGCCCTCGCCGTTGCTGATCCAGATCCGGCGCGGGCCGGCCCATGCCGCGTCGAACGCGAGCTGCCGGCCGTCGGGCGACCAGGTCGGGCCGAACGCGTTGCTCACGAGCCGGGTCTCCTGGCCGGATTCGACGTCGAGGCTCCAGATGTCGCCGCCCTCGAAGTACCACCGGTTGAGGTCGCCCGGCTCCAGCTTGCCGCTGTCGGCCGACGCGCGGACGAACACCAGCCGCCGCCCGTCGCCCGACCAGGCGGGCTGGATGTAGTCGCGGGCGCCGTGCGTCAGCTGGCGCTCGTCGCCGGTGGCGA
>DASSYY010000250.1:0-3632 GCA_035703025.1 Gemmatimonadales bacterium
TCAACCGGCTCACCGCGCACTCCAACGAGCGGGTCACGTTTCCTGCGATCGAGCCGTCGGCGCCGCTCGCCCTGTGGAAGCCGTCGCGCTGGCAGCGGGTGAGCATCGAGGACGTCAGCGTCGCCCGGAGTCTCCGGGTGATGCCCTACGTCATGGCCGGCTCCGAGGGGATTCGCGCGCCGGATCCGGTGCTCTCGCCCTGGCATCGCGACGATCGAATCGAGGCGGGCGGCGACCTCAAGACGGCGCTCTCCCCCAACCTCACGCTCGATCTCACGGTCAACACCGATTTCGCCGAAGCCGAGGTTGACGACCAGCGGGTCAATCTCACCCGGTTCCCGCTGTTCTATCCCGAGCGGCGGGCCTTCTTCGTGGAGCGCGCGGGCACCTTCGAGGTCAAGACCGGCGAGGTGGACCTCCTGTTCAACAGCCGCCGCGTGGGCCTCACGCCCGACGGCGAGCCGGTCCGGCTGCTCGGCGGCGCGCGGCTGGTCGGGCGGATGAGCGGCTGGGATCTCGGCCTGTTCGACGTGGAGACCGGCCGGACCCCGTCGGGTGAGCGGGAGAACCTGGGCGTGCTGCGGGCGCGGCGGGCGCTCTGGGACCAGGGCTCGTGGGCCGGCCTGATGCTCACCTCGCGGGTGGCGCCGGACTCGACCCAGGTCGCCATCGGCGCCGACGGCGAGCTGCACCTGGGCGGCGACGACTACCTCGGCTTCGCGCTGGCAGCGCTCGCCGGCGACGCGGGCATCGGTCCCGACGAAGGGGTGCTGCCGCGCGGCGCGCTCAGGCTCCTCGCCGAGCGCCGCCGCAATCGGGGGATGTGGTACCGCACCGGCGTCGCGACCACCGGGGCCCGGTGGGCGCCGGCGCTGGGCTACGTCGAGCGGGAGGACGCGATTCAGCCGCTGGCGGAGGTCGGCTATGGGTGGGTGGTCTCGCCGGCCGGGCACCAGCTCCGCGCCAGCCTGTCGTCCGCCTTCGCCTGGCGCAATGCGGCGGGGACGCTCGACGGATCCACCGCGTCCGCGATCCTGGAGTACGAGCGGCCGACAGGCGCGGTCTGGACGCTCGCGCTGACGCGCCAGGAGGACGACTTGCTGGAGCCGTTCACGCCGGTGCCGGACGCCTCGGTGCCGGCGGGGCGATACGTGGCGGGCTTCGCGGAACTCAAGCTCAAGCCGTCATCCGGCCCACGCGCGGTGGTCGGCGGCACCATCCGCGCGGGCGAGTACTACGACGGCCGGCTCTGGTCGCTGCTGCTCTCGCCCGAGTGGCGGGCCTCGGCGCATCTCCGGCTCTCCGCGGATCTCCAGCTCGACCGCCTGGAATTCCCGGCCCGGGACGAGCGGGTCTGGTCCCCGCTCGCGCGCCTCCGAGTGCTCGCCTCGGCGAGCCCGCGGCTCTCGCTCAGCGCGGTGCTCCAGGCCAACGGCAGCGCCGATCTCGCGACCGCCAACCTGCGCCTGCGCTACTCGGTGAGCGAGGGGCACGACCTGTGGCTGGTCTACAACCACGACCAGAACCTCGACCGCGACCGCATGGACGAGCCGATTCCAGGCACGGCGCGGTCGGGGCTTCTGGTCAAGTACACGAGGAGCTTCGGACGATGACGAGGGTGCGAGACTGGCTCGGACGGTTTTGGCGGACCCTGCCGCAGCTCCGGCGTGAGCGGCGGGTGGCGACGGGCGTCACCGGACTCTACTAGGGAGCATTCAGGGAGCATCATGGACTGGATTCTGCTCATCGTCCCCGGCGTCATCTGGGGCGCGTCATTCCTCTTCATCGCCGAGGGCCTCGAGGCGATGGGTCCCAACGGCGTGACCTTCACGCGGATCCTGGTGGGGTTTCTCACGCTGGCCCTGTTCTCGGGCTCCCGGCGCCCGGTCCGCCGCGACGACTGGCTCGGCACCGCGCTCGTGGGCGTGCTCTGGATGGCCTTCCCCTTGAGCATGTTTCCCTTTGCCGAGCGGCACGTGTCGTCGGCGCTGACCGGCATGCTGAACGGCGCGGTGCCGCTCTTCGTCGCGATCGTCGCCGCGGGCATCGCGCGCCGGTGGCCGTCGCGCGGCATCGCCCTGGGCCTCGCGGTCGGCCTTGCCGGCGGCGTGCTGATGGCGCTGCCGACGGTCGGCCAGGGCCGGAGCACCGCGCTCGGGGTGCTGCTCATCCTGGCCGCGCTGGTGTCCTACGGGTTCGCGCTCAACGTCGCCCGCCCGGTCCAGCAGCGGAACGGCGCGCTGCCGGTGATCTGGCGGGCACAGGCGGTGGCGCTGGTGTTGACGGCGCCGCTCGGCCTGCCCGAGCTGCTCCGGGCGCGGTGGTCGCCCGGCCCGCTCCTGTCGCTGCTGGCCCTGGGCGCGCTCGGGACCGCCGTGGCCTACGTGCTGACCGTGATGGCGGCCGGCCGCGTGGGCGCGACCAAGGCCTCGGCCACGGCCTTCCTGATTCCGCCGGTGGCGCTGGTGCTCGGGGTCATGGTGCGGGGAGAGCACGTGGCGGCGCTCTCGGTGCTCGGCGGAGTGGTGTGCCTGGCGGGCGCGTGGCTGATGCGGCGGGCGCAGCTGGAGCACGCAGTGCGCGGCCCGGCGCCTGGGCATCGCGCAGCGCAGAGCCTCGCGCCGGCGAGCACGGATGCGAGACCGTAGGGCTACCCTGCCGGTATCGAGCCGGCTCCATCGACTCGATTGAGCTCGAATTCGTGACGAAGCTCCCCGGCCGGAGCGCCATCGGGTCCGAAGCTGCGCTCGACGAATACCACGCCGCCGTCCCGGCCGACGAGCACGACGGTGGACGAGCGCGTCCCGTATTCCTTCGACGCGACGAATGCCGACGACAGCAGCCGCTCCCAGGCGAGACCGATCCCGGTGCTCGGCAGGGACTCGTCGCCGGGCTGCACTCGATCCGACAGCAGCGCGAAGAGGCTGGGGATGAGCTCGGACCCGCCGCCGCGCAACAGCGCGTTCAGGGCGCTCTTGCTCGAGGTCACCTTCGGCCAGGCCGTATCGAGCAGGTGATTGCTGAGCCCGTAGACGCCCGGGCCGAGCGCGCGGGGACGGCCCTCGCGGTTGGAGAAGTAGCAGAGCTCGCGCGCGTCGCCGGCGATCAGGTTGAACCCGTTGTACAGCGCCGCCTCGCGCTCGACCCGCTCGAGGTGCGCGCGCACGCCGATGTCCGACTCGAGGTAGTCGCTGACCAGGAGTCCGCGGGATCGGGGCGCGGGGGCCTCCCGCTCGCCCTGGCGGTAGTTGGTGACGGCGGCCAAGCGCCCGGTCCGATCGATGCCCAGCCAGGTTCCTCCGGCCTTGAGATCCCGTCCGCCCAGAATCTTGGGATGCTCGGGCCAGAACGCCGCTGCCGCGGTCGGCCGGTCGTAGAACTCGTCGCGGTTGGCGGCGACCACCAGGGAATAGTCGGGGTGCGCATCGAGCGCGGTCAGGAGCAGGCACATAGCCGAGGAAATATGCGCGGCCTTACGGTCACTTGCGCGAAAGGGATCTCGCTGAGCCTGGCTCGAACCCAGGAACAGAAGATCCCTCGCTCTGAGTACCCTCAGTCTACCGACGGGCTCGGAATGACACCTTTCCGGCCTATTCCCCCCCCCGCCTAGTGGTACCACGCCGGTTCGACGT
>DASSYY010000405.1:0-6804 GCA_035703025.1 Gemmatimonadales bacterium
GGACCTTGAGGCCCGCGATGAAGCGGGTGATCTCGTCCTCGCCCCGGCCGTCGAGGTCGACCGCGCCCCAGGCGCCCATGTGGTAGTAGAACGCCGCGCCCAGCGCGGCCACGATCGAGCCGATGGCGAGAGCGGCGACGCCCGGCCAGATCCGCACCCGGGCATCCGGCCCCTCGACCGCCGCGGCGAGCGCCGCGGCGCCCATGATCGTGACGAGATAGCCGAAGATGTGCGCGCGATAGAGCCAGATCCACCGGCGGTAGTCGGCGCGGATCGCGGCGAACTGCCGGGGCAGGAAGAACCCGGAGGGCCGGACGCGGAGCAGGACCCATCCCAGCCAGAGCATGAGGGCGGCCGCGACGAACAGGGAGCCCGCGACCCGCAGCGCGAATGCCGTCATGGTGCCCCTTCTGCCGCCTTCCACTGCATGGCCATCCGGATCCGCGCCCGGCCGCTCGGGTGATCGAACCACAGCAGCTCCTCGAGCGGCCCCGGATCGAGCTTCCGGTAGTCGGCGAGCTTGAGCGCGATCGTGGCGAACCCGTCCGGCTGGCGGGCGGCGTTGAGACCGAAGATGTCGGCCGCGGCCTCGGTGTTCCGGACGTAGGTGTTGAGCACCGGCGTCAAGACGAAGAGGTACAGCGAGAAGATGAGCGTGAGCAATGGCAGGCCTGCGGGATCGTCGATGCCGCGGATGCCCCAGGCCTCGCCCCGGCGGCGCACCGCCCACGCGAAGCCCGACCGGAGCAACGCGAATCCGCCGACCGCCACGATCGCGAAGAACACGAGGAACTGGTAGATGTGGAACAGCACGTAGTGGCCCATTTCGTGGCCCATCACCGCTTCGATCTCGGGCAGGGACGCGCGCCGCAGCAGGTTGTCGTTGAGCGTGATCCGCTCGGTCCCGAGGAGCCCGGACACGTTGGCACTGATCCGGGTGGTCTGGCGCGAGGCGTCCATCACGTACACCCGGTCGGCGGCGATGCCGTTGGCGTGCGCCAGCCGCACGATGGGCTCCCGGATGCGGGCGTCGGCCAGGAGGGTATACCGGTTGAACAGCGGCGCAATGAAGACCGGCGCGATCAGCGCCCCGACCAGCAGGAAGGCCATGGTCACGGCGGCTCCGAGCGCCGGCCAGGCGCGCGGGAACCGGTGGAGCACCTCGTACAGCACCGTCACGGCGATGCCGCCGAGCACGAGCGACACCGCAAGCGCCACCAGCTGATCCCGCAGCCAGCCGCCTATGCCCTGGGTGGCGAGACCGTAGGCGTGCTCGCGCACGAAGCCCGCGTACACCGTGAGCGGGAAGCTCAGCAGCGTCACGGCGAGCGTGAAGGCCCCGTAGTAGAGGAAGGTGCGGAGGGCACGGCGGCGGCTCCGCCGCTCGGTCCAGTCGCGCACTCGGCGCGACCAGCCGGTCCGGAGGAGGAGGAGCAGGATCGCCGCCGAGAGCAGCGTGCCCCAAAGCTCGATCCAGTACCCGCCCTCGGTGTAGGCGTCGGAGCGCGCCCGGACGTCGGCGGGCACGGTGGCGAGGTACGCCCGCGTAGCCGCTGCAGGATCGAACGGCACTCCCGGACGGATCTGGGCCGCCTCGGGAACGGGCTGCTGCGGGATCGAATCGCCGGCCCAGGTGCTCACGGACACCTCCGTGGGTTGCCGCGGCGGCCGCATACGAGAGCGGGTCCCACAAAGGGACCCGCTCGTCCTGCCGTCGGCGCCGCGCCTATTCCGCCCGGCTTTCCTCGTACACCGGCTTGACCGGCGGGATGATCGGCTCGTCGGGATAGCCCACCACCGCCAGCACGATCCGGTGATGGATCGGATCCACCTCGAGCACCTTGAGGTCGAGCGGCTGGCCTTCCTTCACCGCGTCGCCCGGGTTCTCGATGTTGGCCACGCCGAGCTGGGACATCGGGACGAAGCCCTCGATGTCGTTGCCCAGGTCGACCACGACCCCCTTGTCCATCAGGCGCACCGCGCGGCCGCGCAGCTCGAGCCCGATCGGGTAGGTCTCGCCGATCCGGAGCCAGGGATCCTCCTCGGCCTGCTTGAGCCCGAGCGAGATCCGCTTGTTCTCGGCGTCGATGTTGAGGATCACCACGTCGACCCCGTCGCCCTTCTTCACCACCTCGGACGGGTGCTGCACCCGCTTGGTCCACGACATGTCGGAGATGTGGATCAGGCCGTCGATGCCGGGCTCGATCTCGACGAAGGCCCCGAAGCTGGTCAGGTTCCGGACCTTGCCCTGGATCCGGGTGCCCACCGGGTACTTGAGCGGGAGCACCATCCAGGGATCCTGCTCGGTCTGCTTCATGCCGAGCGAGATCTTCTCCTCCGCCTCGTCGACCTTGAGCACCACGGCCTCGATGGTCTCGCCGATGCTCACGATCTTGGACGGGTGGCGGACGTTCCGGGTCCAGCTCATCTCGGAGATGTGGACCAGGCCCTCGATACCCGGCTCGATCTCGACGAACGCGCCGTAGTTGGTGATCGAGACCACCTTGCCCTGGACGCGGGTGCCCACCGGGTACTTGGCGGCCACGTTCTGCCACGGGTACGACTGGAGCTGCTTCATGCCCAGGCTGATGCGCTCGCGCTGCCAATCGATGTCGAGGATCTTGACCTCGACTTCCTTACCGATGGCCACCATCTCGGTCGGGTGCGACACCCGGCCGTACGACATGTCGGTGATGTGGAGCAGGCCGTCCACGCCGCCGAGATCGATGAAGGCGCCGAAGTCGGTGATGTTCTTGACGACACCCTTCCGGACCTGGCCCACGGCCAGCTCCTTCATCAGGTGCTCGCGCTTGTGGGCGCGCTCGTTCTCCAGAATCACGCGGCGGCTCACGACGATGTTCCGCCGGCGCTTGTTGAGCTTGATGATCTTGAACTCGTAGGTGGACCCGAGCAGCTCGTCGATGTTCGGCACCCGGCGGAGCGCGATCTGGCTGCCCGGGAGGAACGCGTCGACGCCCATCAGGTTCACCACCACGCCGCCCTTGATCTTCTTGACGAGCGTGCCCTCGACCGGCTGGTCGCTCTCGTGCGCCACGCGGATCTTCTCCCACACCCGCATGAAGTCGGCCTTCTTCTTCGAGAGGACGACCGCGCCCTCCTGGTCCTCCAGGTGCTCGAGGAAGACCTCGACCTCGTCGCCTTCCTTCAGCGACTGCGGATCCTTGAATTCGTCGAGGGGCACCGACCCTTCCGACTTGAAGCCGACGTCCAGGATGACGGCATTGTCGGTGACGCGGAGGACCTTCGACTTGACGATCTCACCCTCGACGATCTGCGCCATGGTGCCCTCGTACATCGAGAGCATCTGCTCGTAGTCTTCGTCGGAGTAATCTTCGTCGTAGAGGTCCTGCCGGACGCGGAGGCCCGTGGGCGAGATGAAGGTCTGGTGAGTGGCGGGTTGGAGTTGGTCGAGCATGCGGTGCTGGCCGTCCTTTTGTACTACCGCGCCGTCGCGGCCGCGGGAGAGAGAGTGAAGCCTCCTGGGTCCCGGCCGAAGTGCCGGGGAGAGGAAGCCCGTAACGATAAACCGAGTACTGTGGCAACGCAAGGTGGGACAAGCACTTGAACTGGAAACGGGGCTAGGGCCGCCGGAAGATCGGGCGGGCGAGGGCGACGATGCGGTCCACCTGCTCGCGGAAGCTCAGGCTGGTCGTGTCGAGCGGGACGGCGTCGTCCGCTGCCCGGAGCGGGGCCACGGGGCGCGTCGAATCGGCCTGATCGCGGGCCGCCAGCGCGGCCGCTTCCGCCTCCACCCGGCCGGGCTCGATCTCCAGACCCCGCTGCGCAATGCGCCGACCCGCGCGGGCCTCGGGCGAGGCGGTGAGGAAGATCTTGAGGTCGGCGTCGGGAAACACCACCGTCCCGATGTCGCGCCCGTCGACCACCACGTCGCGCCCCGCGCGGACCATAGCCCGGAGCCGCGTGTTCACCCACTCGCGGATGACCGGGACCGCCGATACCACCGACACCGCGCCGGTGACCCGCGCGCCGCGAATCTCGGTGTCGACCGGCTCGCCCTCGAGGTAGGCCGCGAAGCCGGCCCCGTCCGGCTGGAGCATCAGGCCCCGGTCCTCGGCCGCCCGGAGAATTGTCTCCGCGTCGACGACCGCCAGCGGGTCGTCGTCCCCCCGCCCGCGGCGCGCGGCCTCGCGCAGCGCCACCAGCGTCACCCCGCGGTAGAGCGCGCCCGAGTCGAGATGGGCGAACCCGATCGCCTCGGCCACGGCACGCGCGGTACTCGACTTCCCCGAGGCCGACGGCCCGTCGATGGCGACCACTCCGCCTTTCATCGCCGCGCGAGCCCGCGGAGGGTCTCGGGAAAGCGCGGGAAGCTCACCGCCGCGCACGCCATGTCGTCCACCCGGATCCGCGCCTGCGGCACCGTGCCCAACACCGCGAACGCCATCGCCAGGCGGTGATCGGCAGCGGTCCGGACCCGTCCTCGTGGCGGCGCGCTCCCGCCCTCCACCAGCAGATCGTCACCGGAGACCTCCGCCGCGGCACCCACCGCGCGCAGGTTCTCCGCGATGAGGCCGAGCCGGTCGCTCTCCTTCACCCGCAGCTCGCCGACCTGCCGGAACACGGTCGTCCCTTCCGCCCGGGAGGCGAGGACGGCGAGCAGCGGGATCTCGTCGATCAGCCCGGGGATCTCGCCGGCTGCTACCTCGGTGGCGCGGAGCACCGCGGGCCGCACCAGCAGGTCCGCGACCGGCTCGCCGAAGTGCTCGGTCGTCTCCTCCACGTCCACCTCGGCGCCCATGCGCCGGAGCACGGCGAGAAACCCCGTGCGGGTCGGATTGACGCCGACGCCCGCGATGCGGAGCTCGCCCCCCTCCGCGAGGACGGCCGCGCCGACCAGAAACGCGGCCGACGAGGGGTCGCCGGGGACCTGCATATCGAACGGCTCGAGCCGGCCGGTCGGCACGAAGCGGATCCAGCCGTCGGCCTCGTCCACCCGGTAGCCGAAGGCGCGGAGGAGCCGCTCGGTGTGGTCGCGCGAGCGCCCGTGCGGCTCCCGCAGCGCCACCTCGACGCCGCCGGCGAGCCCGGCGAGGAGGAGCGCGCTCTTGATCTGCGCGCTCGAGACCGGCATCTCGTAGGTCAGCGAGGTGAGCGGGCCGCCGCGCACCGTGAGCGGCAGGCCGTCGCCGGCGTGCTCGGTGAACCGGGCACCCATCCGCGCGAGCGGCACCGTCACCCGACGCATCGGGCGGCGGCGGAGCGACGCATCGCCCGTGAGCGTGGCCGAGAAGGCATGCCCGGCGAGCAGGCCGAGGAGCAGGCGGGTCGTGGTGCCCGAGTTGCCGCAGTCGAGCGTGCCCTCCGGTCGCCGAAGTCGGCTGCGCCCGGCGATGGAGACGACACTCGCGGGCCGGAGCGGGGAGATGTCGGCGCCGAGCTGCCGCAGCACGCGGGCGCTGCTCCGCGCGTCGAGCGAGGTCAGCGCACCCCCTATATGGCTCTGCCCCCGGGCCAGCGCGCCGAGCAGCAGCGCGCGGTGGGTGATGCTCTTGTCGCCCGGGACGCGGACGGCGCCGCCCACGATCATCGATCCAGTCCTTCCCGGAAGCGCTGCGCCGCGGCGAGATACTCCCGGAGCCCGTCGGCGTCGCCGGTCGCGATGAGGCGTCGGAGTCGGGCGAGGCCGGACTCCGTGGCCTCGAGGGCTTCGGCCACGGCGACCCGATTGGCCAGCAGGATGTCGAGCCACAGATCAGGGCTGCTGGCGGCCAGCCGCGTCGTGTCGCGCGCGCCGGTGCCGAACGACACGCCCGCCAGCCCGCGGTCGGCCAGCGTCTTCGCGAGCGCGGAGGCCACCGCCTGCGGCAGGTGGCTGGTCCAGGCGAGCTGCCGGTCGTGGGCCGCTGCGTCGATCAGGACCGGCTGCGCCTCGAGCACCTGGTCCCAGAAGCTCATCACCCGCCGCGCGGCCTGGTCGCCGCCCGGCGCGCCGGTGTCGCAGACATAGACCACGCACCCGCGCAGGCGGTCGGGCCGGGCCGCGGCGAAGCCTGACGCGTGCGTCCCGGCCAGCGGATGCCCGCCGGCGAAGCGGTCGCCCAGCCCCTCGGCGACCGCCCGGGCCACGATCGCCGCTTTGACGCTGCACACATCGGTCAGGAGGGAGCCGGGCTCGAGGGAAGACCGCAACCGGCCGATGAAGTCCAGCGTGGCCTGCACCGGCACCGCCAGGACCACCAGGTCGGCACCGCGCACCGCCTTGGCCGGGCTGTCGGCGAGCTCGGTGATGGCGGAGCTCTGGAGCGCTTGAACTCCCTCCGCGCGCGACACCGAGAATCCGACCACCCGGGGCACGCCGGCCAGGCGAGCCTGCCAGGCCAACGAGCCGCCGATGGCGCCCAGGCCGATCACCGTGAGCGACGAGGGACGCACGAATCAGGTTCCGTCGGACGTGGTCACGGAATGCATGCGGCCGCCCCAATGAGGCGGCGCCAGCCGCCGTGAATCCCCCAGGTCGGCCCGCATTGTACCGACATGACGGTTGATTCTCAACGGAGTGCGCGCGCGGTCCAAGCGGACCGCGGTGGCGCTCACCGCACAGCACGGCGCGAGCGAGGAAAAAGCCCTGGTCTCCTGGGCGCAGGACCACCTGGTCAGGGCGCCACAGATCCACCTGCCGAGCGGTCGCGGGTGGGCCGAGTTGAACCGCGGCAACAGCTGATCCGAAAACGACTTCTGCGGGAATCGCGGGCCGGCGGCGCGGCCGGCTGGCCGACCTCTCATCCGCTCACTGGCGTATTTCTTGCCCGCGAGGGGGGCACA
>DASSYY010000037.1:0-2717 GCA_035703025.1 Gemmatimonadales bacterium
GCTGCTGTTCTGGTACAACGGGTAATAGCCGATGAACACCCGGCGGGCGCCGGGGCGGACAGCGCAGCCGCAGTCGATCGCGCCCTGGAGACCGGCGTTCACCACAACCCGCAGTGGCTGCGCCGTCGCGTTGGTGATGAGCGGCGCGAAATAGGCGTTGTCCGCGCTTCGGCTCCTCGCCACGACGTGCATCGTTCCCGACGGACCCCGCAGCACGCTCGACCCACGCACTTCCTGGCCCATCGGCTGACTGTCGGCTGAAAGCGGCCGCACCAGCTCCCACTGCGCGACCATCGTGCTGCCTCGCGCGACGCCCACGCGCACGGTCGCTCCCGGCGCCACAATGTGCGGGGCGCCGTCCCCCACTACCAGCCGAACGGGCGCGGCCAGCGCGTTCGTGAAAGCGAGCCGTGGCCGCAGCAACAGGGCCACACCCACCCCGGCCCCCGCGACCAGGAGTGCCAGCAGCACGAGAGCCCGCCATGGGAAGCGAAACCCGATGGCGGGGGCCTGGGCCTGCGGCGGTCCCGCCGCGCCTGGGCCGGGCGGGGTCTCGCCGGTGGGAAGTGTCATCAGCGAACGGGGAGAAAGGACTTGAGCGGATCGCGGCGGGCCGGGGCGGCCGGCCGCGGGGCACGAGGCGTGGCGCGCGGCGGCGCCAGGACACCGGGCGTCACCCGGAAGGTGACCGCGCCGCTGACGGAGTCCACCTCGGCCGAACGCACGTCGAACCGGCCGGTGGCCCGCGTCGAGTCGTGCACGCGAACGCCGCTCCCCGGCACGAGCGCGTAGTAGCCCAGGCGGAGCGAGTCGCCGGGGGCGATCGAGCAGGCGCAGTCGGACGAGTCGCGCCCGCTCACGACGGTCGCGCGCAGTCGTCGGCCCGTCTCGTTGATCACCAGCGGGGAGAACCGCCGCCTGCCGTCGCTCCCGGCGCCGACAATCTGCCGCACGTCGCCCTCCACCGCGTCGCTCACGACACTGCCCTCGAGCTCCTTCCCGAGGATCCGGCCATCGGACCCGGACGGACGCACCATTGCCCAGTGGGCCTCGAGCGGCGCGCGCGGTCGGAGCGGGACGCGCAGGCTGTCGCCGGGAGACACGGTGAAACCTGTGTCCTCGAGGGTGACCGCGATCGGCTCGGTCAGCCGGTTGTGCACGATGAGCAAGGGCCGCGGCGCGAGCGGGATGGCCGGCGCGACCGGAGAGGGCGGCGCCACCGTGCCGTGCGGCCGCACCGATGCCCAGAGGACACCCGCCGCCGCGACCAGCCCGATTGCCACGAGGGTGCGACGCCGGCCGGCCGGAGGACGAGCGCGGGGCCGGGCCATGGTCGTCGTCGGGGTCTCGTCCTCCGACGGCGGTACGGCCGCGGCGGAGTCCCGCGGAAGCTCGTGCTCGGGCATCGCAGCGCCCGACGCCCGTCCCTCCCGAAGTGCGTCGAGCACCGCGCGCGCGCTGGGATAGCGGTCGTCGGGGTGCTTGGCGAGGCAGCGGACGATCACCGCCGAGAGCCAGGCGGGGACGCGGTCGCGGGAGAGGGTGGCCACCGGCACCGGCTCGTGCAGGTGGCGGGTCACGATCTCCTGCGAATCGTCGCCCTCGAACGGCGGTGCGCCGGTCAGCATCTGGAAGAGCACGACGCCCATGCCGTAGATGTCGGCCCGGGCATCCACGTCCTGGCGGCCGAGCGCCTGCTCCGGACTCATGTACAGCGGGGTGCCGACGATGAAGCCGGTCTGCGTGTGGCTGGCGGCGCCATCGAGGTACTTCACGATGCCGAAGTCCACCAGCAGCGGGCGGCCGGTCCCGGCCTCGATGAGGATGTTGTCCGGCTTCACGTCCCGGTGGACCAGACCATGCTCATGGGCATGCTGCAGGGTCTCGAGGATCGGCTCTGCGATCGCGAGCGCGCGGGACACCGAGAGCGCGCCGTCGGCCCGGAGCATCTCCGCCAGCGTCCGGCCCTCGCAGAACGGCATCACGTAGAACACCAGCCCCTCGGCCTCGCCCACGAAATGAATCGGGAGGGTGTTCGCATGGCTGAGCCGCGCAATCGCCCGCCCTTCCTGCTTGAACCGGGCGAGGGTCGCGGGGCTCCACGGGATGTCGGCGCGCAGCACCTTCACCGCCAGCCGCCGCTGGAGGTCCTCGTCGCGCACCTCGTAGACCTCGGCGAAGCCGCCGCGGCCGAGCAGCCGGATCACCCGATATTGGCGGCCGAGGGCCCGGGCCAGCGTGTCGCTCCGGCCTGGATCGGGCCGGTCCGCCGCCGGCGGGTGGTCGCTGCCGAGCAGCGCCAAGCTGCCCGGCCCGCAGCGCGGGCAGTGGGCGGTGCCCCCAGGGAGCGGGGCACGACAGGACGAGCAGACCAGCAGGGGCAGCGAACCTCCAGAGCGACGTGCGTCTCGGACAGTAAAGGCTAAGCCGGGTGGCGGGAAGTCACCCGGGGGGCGGATGCGCGGAACGGAGCCTGCGCCGGCCGGGAGGGAGCCGGCCACGGCCGTCGACTCGGCGTCGTGGTGACGTCATGTTGATGCGTGTCGTGCAACTTTGACTGGACAGTTTGGCTCAAACAGCTAAGATTCTGCTAATACGTTCTCCGTTTTGTGATATTTCTGCACGATTCACTTGACACCATTTGTACCCCTCCATATACTCCCGCCAGGGCATCCGGCGCCGCCGGAGCCGAGCCTGTTGCTTGCCCCTCAACCTTC
>DASSYY010000069.1:0-9163 GCA_035703025.1 Gemmatimonadales bacterium
GACGGTCCGGCGGTCCTCGCCGACCATCATCGTGGCTCCGACCATCAGGGCCCCGCCGCCGTCGGCGCCGTCGGACCAGTGGAGCACCGTGCTGCCGGCGAAGTGCCCGCCGGTGTGAATCAGGGTGACGCCCGGCGCGACCGCGCGGGTGTCCCCGTCCCAGAAGACGATGGCGCGATCGTGGCGCACCACCCACTGGCTGTCGTCCGCGTGGAGGTAGACCGGCACGCCGCCGAACGCCCGGCTCCACTCGACCATCGACGCGTAGTAGTGCGGGTGGGAGATCGCGATGCCGGTGACGCCGCCGAGGGCCTGCAGCGCGGAGACGGTCGCGTCGTCGACGTAACTCAGGCAGTCCCAGAGGAAGCCGCCCCCGGCTGTGCGGAGGTAGAGCGCCCGCTGGCCGATCGCGAATTTCGGCTCGGTACCGATGCCGAGGAGCCCAGGGCCCTCCGGGGCCTGCCGGTTACGATGGTCCGCGCGGAGCTCCTCCAGCGTGGTCCAGCGCTGGCCGCCCCAGCCCACGTACTGCCGCTCATCGTTACAGATCAGACATTGCTCGGGCGGCGCCGCGGCCTCGGGGTACTGGGTGCCGCAGGTGGTGCAGATGAATGCGGCCGCGCTCATGCGTCCGACCTCGCTCCCATTGTGCCTCCCTCCGCGTCGACTTCGATCAGCGCGCGGACCGTCTCCAGGGTGTCGGCCTCCTCCGGCCGTTTGTCGGTCCGCCAGCGCGCCATCCGTGGAAACCGGACCGCGATGCCCGACTTGTGCCGGGTGGAGCGCTGAATGCCCTCGAACGCCAGCTCGAAGACCAGCTCGGGCTTCACGGTGCGCACCGGCCCGAACTTCTCCAGCGTGTGGCGCCGGATGAAGGCATCGACCTTCTGGATCTCTTCGTCGGTCAGGCCGGTGTAGGCCTTGGCGAACGGCACCAGCCGGTCTCCGTCCCAGATCCCGAAGGTATAGTCGGTGTACAGGCCCGCCCGGCGTCCGCTGCCGGGTTGAGCGTAGATGAGGACGGCGTCCACCGAGTGGGGCTCCACCTTCCACTTCCACCAGTCGCCGCGGCGGCGGCCGACGCCGTAAGGACTGGCCCGCCGCTTGAGCATCAGCCCCTCGGCGCCGGAGTTCCGGGCGCGCGCCCGCGCGGCCTCGACCTCCGACCAGGCAGCCGCGTCGACCGCGGGCGACAGCACCAGTCGCCCCGCGGAGGGGACCGTGCCGAGCAGCGCGGCCAGCCGCTCGCGACGCTCGGCGAACGGGAGATGCCGCAGGTCGGTTCCACCCGCCTCGAGCAGGTCGTACGCCACCAGCACGACGGGCACCTCGCTCAGGATCTTCCGGCCGAGCGTCTTTCGTCCGATGCGCCGCTGCATCTGCGCGAACGGGAGCGGCGCTCCTCCCGCCCACGGCAGCAGCTCGCCGTCGAGCACGGTGCCCTCCGGCAGGAGGGCCGCCGCCGCCTCGACCTCGGGGAACCGCCCGCTGAGCAGCTCTTCCCCGCGGGACCACAGGAACGTGCGGCCGGCCCGGCGGATGAGCTGCGCCCGGATCCCGTCCCACTTCCACTCGGCGATCCACTCACCCACCGCGCCAAGGTCGGTCGGGTCCTGGTCGAGCGGATAGGCCAGGTAGAAGGGGTAGGGGCGGCTCACGTCCGCGTCACGGGTATCGGGGGCCACCAGCCGCCGGTAGAACTCCGGGGTCGGCTCCCATGCTCCCATCAGCCGGTGCGCGATGGTCCCCTCGTCGACGCCGCTGACCTCGGCCAGGGCGCGCACTACCAGGCGCGCGGACGCGCCGACGCGAAAGCTGCCCGTCAGGAGCTTGTTCCAGACGTAGCGCTCCCGGCGCCCGAGCTCGCGCCAGGCTCGCACCAGCTCGGCGCGCTGCACCGCGTCGTCCTGGTCGCGGAGCTCGAGCAGCCGGCCCTCCACCCATTCGGCCAGCGGCCGGTCGCTCGAGCGCCCGGAGTCGGGAAGCAGCAGCGTGATGGTCTCGGCCAGGTCGCCGACCGCCTGATAGCTCTCCTCGAACAGCCAGTCCGGCACCCCGGCTGCCTCCGCGGCCCAGACCCGGAGCTTGGCCGCGCCGACGAGGCGCTTGGGACGGCGGCCGCTGAGGAAGTGCACCGCCCATGCGGCGTCGCGCGCCGGGGCCGTGCGAAAGTAGGCGACGAGCGCGGCGGTCTTCTCGCTCGTGGCGGTGGTCTCGTCGAGGGCGGTGTAGAGCTCGGCGAACGCCTTCATGAGGGCGCTGCGGCGTCGGTGGTGTCGTCGCGACGTGGTATTGCCGTGATGCTTTCGTCATCGCTGTCGCCGGCGGTGTCGTCGCGCTCGCCCTCATAGCGGGTCTCGAGTGCTTCGGCCTCGAGCCCGTGCTCCCGCAGCCAGCGCACCAGCACACCGGTATAGCCGTGCGTGGCCCAGACCCGCCCGGCGCCGGTGGCCTCGATGGCGGCGAGGAGCGAGGGCCAGTCGACGTGGTCGGAGATGGTGAAGCCCCGGTCGATGGCGCGCCGCCGGCGGGTCCCGCGCACCGCCATCCATCCCGAGGCGAAGGCCGTGGACTGGGGACCGAACCGGCGGGCCCAGGCGGAGCCGTCGGCCGACGGCGGCGCGATCACCATGGCGCGCGGCCACGACGCCCGGTCCGAGGCCGCCGCGTGCGTCGTCGGAGGCAAGGGCACTCCCGCTGAGCGGTAGACCCGCGTCATCCGCTCCACCGAGCCATGGGTGAGGACGGGGCCCACCGCCGGATCGAGCGCCGCGATGAGTCGCTGGGCCTTGCCCAGCGCATAGCCGAACAACAGCGACGCCTTGCCGGCGGCCTGGTTCGCGCGCCACCAGGCGTGAATGTCGTCGACCACGGCCCCTGGTGCCGGCCAGCGATACACCGGGAGCCCGAAGGTGCACTCGGTCACGAAGGTGTGGCAGCGGACCGGCTCCCAGGCGGTGCAGGTCGGATCGGGCTCGGTCTTGTAGTCTCCCGAAACGACCCAGACCTCGCCCGCGTGCTCGACGCGCACCTGCGCGGAGCCGAGTATGTGGCCGGCGGGATGCAGCGAGATCCGAACGCCGCCCACGTCGACCGGCTCACCGTACGGAGTGCCGCGGATCCGCGCCGAGGGCTCCAGCCGCTCCCGAAGGACCGGCACGCCCTCCGCGGACGTGAGATAGGCGCGGCAGCCCCACGCCACATGGTCGCCGTGGGCGTGGGTGACGACGGCCCGGTCGACTGCCGCCCAGGGGTCCACGAAGAAATCGCCGGCCTCGCAGTAGAGGCCGCGATCGGTCGCGCGGAGCAGCGTCATTCCCCCAGCGCCCGCCAGAGCTCCGCGAGGTTGCGCCGGTTCTGGCCGAAATCGCGGCGTCCGATCCGCGAGCCGCTCCGGGCCGACACGGCGGTCCCGCCCACCGCCGGCTCGAGCAGGATCGAGATGTCGTCTACGAAGTGAATGACCCGGGTTGTGCGGGTCGCCTGGATGACGCCCTCACTGCGGCCCACGAGGCGCCAACCGCGCAGGGCCGCGAGCGCCCCGGCGACCCGGTCGGCCGCCGCGGCGGGCGGCAGCGGAAGCACGCGGGGCCGCAGGCGCGGATCGGTGGCCGCCGGGCTGGTGGCCGCGAAGTTCGGGCCGCTGCCCTGGGCGAGGAGAGCCCGCACCTGATCCGTGGTCGGTACCCGGGCGGCCGTCATTCAGCCGGGCTCGATCACCGCGCAGGCGACGCGGTCTCCCGAGTTGCCGCTCGGGTCGGTGCGCTCGTCGTCCGCGCCGGCGTGGATGACGATGGCCGTCCCGCCGGGCCGAAGGAGCGAGCGGGGGCCGGCACCCGACAGGTCGCTCGGGATGGTGAAGCTCGTATCCGCCGAGCCGTCCGGTCCGGCGATCAGATTGGGCAGATCGCCCAGGTGCGGCCCCTCGGGATTGAGCCGGCCGTGCTTCCGGCTGTCGGGGTTGAAGTGCGGGCCCGCGGAGGAGAAGTCGGGCGGCGTGCAGGTACCCTGAGTATGAAAATGGAGGCCGTGCGGTCCCGGCTCCAGCTGAGCGGCGCTCACGCCGAGCCGGAGGGTGCCGCCGCTGTCGCTCACCGTGGCAAGGCCTACGCGGTCGCCGGCCGCGTTCCGGAACGTGCCCGAAGCCACGGGCCGGGGACTGATGCTGCCGGCCCCGCCACGGGAGCAGGCGACGGTCAGGGTCAGCGCGGCCAGCAGCCACGGCGCCGCGGGGAGGTCGCGTCGCTTCATCGTTGATACGTCCCCATCAAGGTGGTCTCGGCCAGCACGTGCCCGGCCATCGCGCCGTCCACGTCCGAGCGGTTGACGCCGGGCGGGAGGTTGAGCGCGCAGTCGAGCGCGTAGAGGCGAAAGAAGTACCGGTGCGGACCGCCACGGGGCGGACAGGGTCCGCCGTAGCCGACGTCGCCGGAGTCGTTGACACCCTGCCGGGCGCCGGACTTGAGCTCGGGCTTGCGCGGCACCCCGGGTGACAGCTCGACGGCGTCGGCGGCCAGGTTGAACAGCACCCAGTGCACCCAGGTACCCCGCGGGGCGTCGGGGTCGTCCACGATCAGCACGAAGCTCCGGGTGTCGACCGGAATCTCGGACCAGACCAGCGGGGGCGAGCGATCCTCGCCGTCGCAGCTGTGAATGGCGGGGATCGGCTGCCCTTCGCGGAACGCACTGCTGGTGAGCTTCATGCGGACCTTTCCTGGACCGGAGTCGTACCGCCGTCGCCATGGGGTGCGCGCTGAAAGGTAAGACGGCGAGCGAGGACCGTCGATGCGCAACCGGTCGCGACGGCGGCGCGCGGTGTGAGCGGAATCACAGCCGCGAACGGTCCACGGCTGTCCTTTGGGGGCGGCACCTCACGTGAGCGCGGAGGCCGCAATGAGCGCGAGGCATTTCCTGGGCGGCGCAGCCTTGGGAGCGGGGCTGGTCTACTTCCTTGATCCCGAGCAGGGCGGGACCCGCCGCGCGCGAGTGCGAGATCGCATCGGTGGCGCGCCCGGCGCGACCCGGTACGGAGCCCGCCTGGGAGACATCGAGGGACTGGAGGCCGCCAACCTCGCCCGGACGGTCTGGCGGGCGGACGCCGGCACGCTGGCGCGCGCGGCGGGCGGCGCGCTGGCCCTCTACGGGATGCTGCGACGGGGGCGGAAGGGCGCGTTGCTCCGCACGCTCGGCATGGGGATCGCCGCCACCGTCCCGAGAAGGCTGGCTCCGCCCGCGACGCTGGGCGAGCGGCGCCGGACGGTCGACATCCAGAAGACCCTGCAGATCGACGCCCCGCTCGACCGGGTGTACGCCTTCTGGACCGCCTACGACAACTTCCCGCTCTTCATGACCAACGTGCGCGAGGTCCAGGACCTGGGCGAGGGCCGCTCGCGCTGGATCGTGAGCGGACCGGGACACGCGCCGATCCAGTGGGACGCCGTCGTGACGGGCCGGGAGGAGAACGCGCTCCTGGCCTGGCGAAGCGAGCCGGGATCCATCCTCAACAATGCGGGCGCCATCCGGTTCAGCCCGGAGGGATCGGGCACGCGGATCGACGTCCGCTTCTGCTACAGCCCGCCCACTGGACGGGCCGGTCGCGCGGTGGCCGAGTTCTTCGGCGGCGATCCGCGCGCCCGCCTCAACGACGATCTCAAGCGGCTCAAGTCGCTGCTCGAGACAACCATACGGAGCAGCACCCATGGCCAAGAATCTGGGTCGTGAGTTCGCGACCATGTCCGACGACGAGCGCCGGCGCTTCGAGCTCAAGCAGGGCGGCACCGCCGCCGGGCCGGCGGGGGAGGACGCGGCCGACGAGCTCGATCTCGACGACCCCCGGGATGGCGACCCGGAGGGACGGACTTACGCGACGGCCAGCGACGAGGTCGCCGATCCGGACGCGCGGGATGGCGCGGCGGCGCTGCTCGACGACGAGGCGCATCGGCGCAACGTCGACGCGCAGCAGAAGCGGCGGCGTGGGTGAGCGCCATCACGGCGGCAATACCGTGAACCGGACACGATGAGGCGGGATTCGACTCACGCATGCGCGTCGGAGGACACTGGAGCATGACCACGATTCACGCGGACGACCCGCGGGCGCGGGATTGGGAGAACCGGGCCTTCTGGGGCCGCCTCGACACCGAGCGCAACGTCGGCCCCGCGGAGCGCTGGATCTCGGGGGCCGCGGGCGTGGCGCTGATCGCCTTCGCGCTGGGACGCCAGCGGCTTCGCCTGGTATTGGTGCCCGTCGGCCTGGGCCTACTGCAGCGGGCGCTGACCGGCCGCTGCGAATTCAAGCGGGCTCTGACCGAGATCGCGGCCAGGGACGAGCGCCGGGGCGGGCCGGTCGCGGGCCTCGAGGGCGGCGCCGGCCGGAAGATCGAGCAGACGGTCACGATCCAGCGCTCGCCGAGCGAGCTGTATCACTTCTGGCGGCAGTTCGACAACCTGCCGCGATTCATGGACAATCTCGAGTCGGTGACCGTGCTGGACGATCTGCGCTCGCACTGGGTCGCCAAGGGTCCCCTGGGAACCCGGGTGGCGTGGGACGCCGAGATCCACAACGAGATCGAGGACGAGCTCATCGCCTGGCGCTCGCTCCCTGGTGCGGACGTGGACCAAGCCGGATCGGTCCACTTCACCCCGACACCGGACGGCGCCGCGGAGGTGCGGGTCGTCATGCGGTACGCCGCTCCCGGGGGCAGGGTCGGCGAGGCCGTCGCGCACGTCGTCGGTGACGACCCGGAACGCCAGGTCGCCGACGATCTCCGCCGCTTCAAGCAGGTCATGGAGGCGGGTGCGGTCGGCGCCGCGGCCACCGCGGGCAGCCTCTGACGTACGACTGCATTGTCGTCGGGGGCGGTCCGGCCGGTCTGAGCGCGGCACTGATGCTCGGCCGTTGCCGGCGGCGGGTGCTGGTATGCGATGCCGGCGAACAGCGGAACCGTTGGTCGCATGCGGTGCACGGATTCCTCACCCGCGACGGGACGGCGCCCGCGGCGCTCCTCCGCGTCGCCCGGGAACAGCTCGGGCCCTACGAGACGGTGGAACTCCGCACCGCGCGCGTGATCGACGCGGTTCGCCACGACGGCGGGTTCGAGATCCGCTGTGCGGACGGGGGGAGGTACCGCACCCGCAAACTGTTGCTCGCGACCGGCGTGGTCGACGACCTGCCGGAGATTCCCGGTCTTCCGGAGCTGTACGGCCGCAGCGTGCATCACTGTCCCTACTGCGACGGCTGGGAATGGCGCGACCAGCCGGTCGCCGTCTACGGCAGGGGAGATGCCGGCGCCGGCCTGGCACTGGGGCTCACGGTGTGGACCCGTGACCTCGTGCTCTGCGCCGACGCGCCTCTGGCCTGCTCCGACCATCTGCGCGAGCGCCTGGAGAAGTTCGGCATTCCGGTCCGCGAGGAACGGGTGCTCCGGCTGGAGGGTCGCGAGGGCCTGCTCGAGCGGATCGTCTTCGAGGGCGGCCGGATCGAGGAGCGGCGCGCGCTGTTCTTCGCCACGGGACAGCGGCAGGCCTCCGACCTCCCGGCCCGCCTGGGCTGCCGGTTCACCGAGGAGGGAGCGGTCAACACCGGCAAGTGCGAGGCCACCAACGTGCCCGGGCTCTACGTCTGCGGCGACGCCTCACGGGAGGCGCAGTTCGTGGCCGTCGCGGCGGCGGAAGGCTCCGAGGCCGGCATGGCGATCAACAAGGCACTGCTCGAGGAGGCGCTCGCCGCCGAACGCCTGGTGGGGACGTCCTCGCGCTGAGCCGCGCCGGTCAGAACAGCAGCTCGACGCCCAGCCGCATCAGCCTCGGGGGGCCGTACGCGAACAGGGGCTGCGAGATGTCCCGCGCCGCCGCAACGTACAGCGGGAACAGCTCCTCTCTCCCCGCCACGTAGCCGTCGCCGTCGAGGTCCGCGCTTCGCCGGTAGCGCGACGACTCATAGGGGATGGTCTCGGGGTGCGCCGCATACGCTGCCTCCGCCATCCGGGCAATGGCGCCGTTGTCGGGCTGCGGCTCGCCGGTGTCCCGCCGTACCGCCACCACGTTCCGGCGGTTGAGCAGGTTGCGCACGTCGAGATAGATCCCCCCCGTAGTGCCTCCGAGTCGGAGCGGACGACGCACCAGCAGGTCCACCGTCGTGCTCATCGGCAGCCTCGAGGCGTTGGGCAATCCCACCAGCGAGTCCGTGACCAGCGTATCGTAGCGCGAGAAGGGGAGCCCCGAGAGCGCCCGCACGATGATGGCGCCCTCGAGCCCGGCGACCGGTCGCACGCCGAGAACCTTGGGACCGACCTCGCCGGGGGCCTTGCCTCGCAGGATCACGGTGAGCGTGTGCCGCTGATCGAAGTCGAGCGGGAACTCGGCCCGCGCGGGGCGGATCGTGTCGCCGGTCTGGGGGTCGACCACCAGCAGGCGGTTGAGCAGGAACGGATCGGTGGAGGTGGCCTTGGCGTCCTGCAGGGTGTACGCGACGCGGAACCCGTAGCCGTTTCGCAGCTCGCGCTCGGCCAGGATCTCGAGCCCCCGGGCCGTGCCCGCGTCGGCGTTGCCGAAGACCGTCGAGTCGGGATTGACGCCCAGCGGAACCGAGGCCACCAGGCCGTCGAGCCGCTTCTGATATACGCCGACCCGGACCGAGACCGCCTCGACCGGCCGGTACCGGACGCTGAACTCGTACTGGGTGGCCCGCTCGTAGCCGAGGTCGGGATTGCCGCGGCGGAAGCGGCCCGTGCGCGTGGTGTCGTCGAACGCGGCGTCCACCAGGAACTGGTAGTCGGGCGCCTGGGTGAAACGGCCGTAGCTCGCCACCACGGTGGCGCCGCTGAGCACCGTGGAGACCGCGATGCGCGGGCTCACCGTGCGCTCGGCGCCGCGTGAGACGGCGGCGCTCTCGGTGCGCGAGTCGAACTGGTCGTACCGGAGCCCCGCGGTGACGGCCACGTCGGCCACGCGGGTCTGGGCCTCGAGATAGCCCGCGAGACTGCGCGGGGAGAAAACGGACACGGCCGCGGAGGGCACCGTGTCGCCGACCGGCAGAAACCCGAGGATCCGCTGGTAGGTGCGGACCTGCTGCGCGGCCCACTCGCCGCCGACGTAGAGGTCGACTCGCCGGATGCCGCCGTAGGTCGCGTCGACCTGCAGCCGCGTCTCGCCGAACCGGTTGTAG
>DASSYY010000098.1:0-7746 GCA_035703025.1 Gemmatimonadales bacterium
CGCGCTGGTCCGGCTGATCACCCGCAGCCCCGACAGCCCCGCCAGCCGGCTGGTGATCTCCTCCGTCAGCCCGTCGGCGAAGTACTGGTCCCCCGGCGCCCCCAGGTTCTTGAACGGCAGCACCGCCACCACCCGCGGGCCCGGCACCGGCGTGCCTGCGGCGGCGCGTGAGGCGGCGACGCGCCAGGCGGCGACCCCGCCGCCGGCCACCAGGACCAGCGCCCCGATGACGAGCGCCATACTTCGCCAGCGGCGGACCGGACCCCTATCCGGCACGGTGTGGGATATCGCGGGGACCGCCGTGCCCGTGTCGTTGCCCGCGGCCTGCAACGGGGCCCGCGCCGCCTCGGCCAGGGCCGTGGAGAACTCCTCGATCGTGTCGTAGCGCGCCTCGCGCGCCCGCTCGAGGGCGCGGAAGAGGACCTGTTCCAGCGCGGGCGGCACGTCGGGCCGGCGGTCCAGCATGGTCGGCGGTGCCTCGGTCAACTTCTGGGCGAAGATGGCGCGGGCGTTCGGTCCCGTGAACGGCGGCAGGAGCGTGAGTGTCTCGTACAGCACCGCGGCGAGCGAGTACTGGTCGCTTCGCCCGTCGACGAGCTCGTCGCCCGCGCTCTGCTCCGGGCTCATGTAGACCGGCGTCCCCACGGCGACGCCCGTCTCGGTGAGCCGCCGGCCGTCTCCCGCGGGCCCGCTGTCCGCCGCGTAGGCGATCCCGAAGTCGGCCAGGATCGCATGGCCCATCGGCGAGAAGACGATGTTCTCCGGCTTGAGGTCCCGGTGCACGACGCCCAGCGCATGGGCATATGCCATCGCCGAGGCCACGTCCCGCCCGAGCTGCACGGCGGCGGCGACGCTCAGGGGTCCCTGGCGCTGGAGCCGCTCGCGGAGGGTGCCGGTCTCCACGTACGGCATGACGTAGTAGAGCTGGCCCGCGGCGCTGCCGGAGTCGAACAGCGGCAGGATGTGCGGATGATGGAGGCGGGCCTGCGTGCGGATCTCGCGCTGGAACCGCTCGACCCCCAGGGCCTGGCCGAGCGCGGCATGCAGCACCTTGAGCGCCACCCGCCGGCCATGGCGCAGGTCCTGGGCGAGATAGACGGTCGCGGTCGCGCCGCGGCCGAGCGCTTCCTCGAGGAGGTAGCGGTCGGCCAGAGCGTCGGCCAGCCGGTCGCGCGATTCGGTCATGCCGAAATGGGTGTCAGGGTGGGTACGAATCTACAGTAGTTGCGCAGACCCGCGGCTCGGTGCGAGCTTGCCGTTACCCCCCAACTCGAGCCCGAGGCCGGCGCGTGGACTCCAAGTCTACGTTCGTCAAGCGGTTCGGCGACCTGGTTGCGCTGCTCCGCGTCGACCCCGCCAACGACGCGGCGCAGGACCTCGCGCTGACCGCGGCGTGTGCCGCAGTCGAGGCGGAGCCGGTCGATGTCGAGGCCCGCCTCGCCTGGAACGCCATCCCTCACGATCTCGCTCTTGAGAGCCGGCTCCTGGCCCGGCAGGTGGAGGCGGTGCACGTCGCCGCTGGCGCCGAGCCGCACGAGCTCCTGGCGCTCGCCCGGGCGCTGTCGCACGATACCGTCGCCATTCCCTCCTGCCCGAACGTCCGGGTCGACATGGTCCAGCATCTCGTGCCGCCACCCGGGGTGCCGGCAGCACCTCCCGCAACCGGCGACGGGGCCGCCTCGCCGGGCGCCCCGGCAGCCCCGCGGCGTGGCGGGGAGCGTCGAGGCTGGGAGGAACGACGCCGGCCGGGACGCGGCCGGTACCTGGGCATGGAGCGGCGCCGGGGCGCCGACCGCCGGGTCAGCGGCGAGCGCCGCCTGTTCCTGATCAATGGACAGCGCGCGGAGATCGAGCGCCTGCACGAGACGCTCGGCCGGAGCGCCCGGGGCCTGGCCTGGGATGCCGTGCTCGCGGCCGCCCTCGCTCTCGTGCGGCTGGTGCCGAGGCTGCCATCCGGCGACCGTCGCACGTTCGGGATCCGGGTTCGGCGCGCCATCCCGCGGCGCGCCGTGGAGTCACTGGTGGACCTGGCGGAGCAGGACGCGGGACTCCGCCCGCGCGCCACGGAGGTGCTGCGGTGGATCGGCCTGGACGCGGCCGAGATCGTTCTCGCGCGTCTGGCCCAGGGCGAGGCGCTCGGCGTGCGGGGGTTCTACTACGACGTGGTCGGCGGCATGCCCGGCGCGTATCCGCTGGTCACCCCGCTGCTCACGAGCCACCATCTCCACGAGATCCGTCACGGAGCGGCACTGCTCGGCCGCCTGGGTCAGCCCGCCGCCATCGACGAGCTGGTGCCGCTCTTGAGCCACCGGGACGAAGGCGTTCGAATCGCGGGCGTGCGGGCCATCGGTGAGATTCACGAGGGGCCGGCGGCGGAGCCGCTCCGCCAGGCATTGCATCATCCCGACGGGCGGACCCGGGCCGCCGCCGCCGAAGCGATCGCCGTCTGGCGCGGCGGAGCGCTCGGGCTGCTGCTCGTGCCTCCGCTCGAGAACGAGCGCGACCGAGAGGCCTGGCAGGCGCTCATCGTATCGCTCGGCCGCATCGGCTCGGCGGAGGCGTGCGCCGCCCTCGCCGGCGTGGCCCTGACTCGGTGGAGCCTGCTTCGCCGTCAGGGCTACTCGACCGGGCAACGGCTCGCCGCAGTCGAGGCGCTCGGCCTGTCCGTGGCGCCGGTCGCCCGCGACACCCTCGAGCGGCTGGCGCGCGACGCCGAAGGCGTCGTTCGGTACGCCGCCGACCTGGTGCTCCAGGCCGAGCGCCAGCGCGCCGGGTGAGGGTCGGCCGCGTCAGCGGTGGACGTCGAAGCCGTCGATGTGCAGGTCGAGGTTGTGGTTCACCCGCAGTCCCACCGCGCCGCTGTCGTCCGTGGCCTTGGCGTCCAGCGTATAGACCGGCTCGCTGTTGACCAGGAACACCACCTTGCTCGGGTCGCTCTTGTGATCGATCTCGAGCAGGTTGGTGGCCGTCCCCTTGGCGTCCGTCTTGTGGACCGCTGCCGACCCCACCCACCCCTTCGTGAGCTCGGTCGTCTTCTCCCCGTCGCGCTGCTTCACCAGGTAGGTCCCGTCCTGGCGAATGAGAAAGTAGGTGTACTTCTCTCCCTTCCCGTCGAGCGCCTGCCCGCCGTAGAACAGCCCGTAGCCTTCGGGGTGGGTGGCGTTCTTGGTCTGGGTGAACGTGGCGAGCGTATGGAACGGGCCGGAGCCGGTGTGCTTGGCGCGGTAGAGGATGATCGCCGGGCCCAGGGTGACGTGGATGCCCTTCCCCATCTCCACCACCTTCACGTTCGCGGTGGCGGCGTTGTCGTCCGTCCGAACCGACCAGCCGGCCGGAAGCGCGCCGCCTCCCTTCACCGGGTGATCGGCGTCGCCGTGTTCCGCGTGCTCGTGCTTGGCCTGGTGGTCCGCGTCCTGGGCGGCCAGCGGCCCGAGACCCAGGCTGAGCAGGAGGGCGGGGAGCAGAGAGAGCGGCCGGCCGGCCGATGAAACGCGCATGTCGGTGTCCTCGGAGTGGTCGTCGGTACGGGTTGCGGAGCGCGGCCCGGAGAGCTTAACCTACGGCCCTGCCGAACCCCAGCTCAGGAGCGAACGATGTTGTGGTACTGGATCGGAGTCCTGCTCGCCGCGATCGGCGCTACGCTCATCCTGGGCGCGCTGGCTTTCGTGTCCACACTCGTGGGGCTGCTGACCAACGCCATGATCATCCTCGTGTCCGGACCGCTGATCGACCGGCTGCTCGGCCGGCGTGGCGGGACCGTGGCCGCCCGCCACAACGCCTGAGCCGCTTCTAGACGACCGGCCCCCGGTTTGGCGCACGGCGGGCCGGAATTGCAGGTTGGTCCGCGGCTCCCCCGCTCCTTCATCCAACCTCGGCAGCCCCCCACTTCTCCAGCGACCGCGATTCCCCGAGCAGCCGCGCGGGGACTATGGCTCTACGCACTGACCACTGGGATTTGTTGCGAGGTCGTCAGGCGTCGGCCCCAGGATCCCGCTCGGGCGTGGTGGCCGCGCGGAGGGCTGCCTCGTAATTGATCTTGAGGCTTCCCAGCAGCTCGCGCAGGCCGCGCACCTTGATCTGCAGTCCCCCGCCGCGCCGGGCCATGGTGCCCATGAGGCCGGCGGTATCCGCGAGCCCCGTGAGGCTCAGGCCGCTTGCCTCCGCCTTGATCTGGTCGAGCAGCCGGGCGAGCCCGCGCACCACCACGTCATCGGCCCGGAGCCCGGCCATCTCTTCGATGACCGAGTGGATGCGGCCGAACCTCGGCGGGAGGGTCTGGAGGTAGGCCAACTGGGCTTGTTGGCGTGACGAGAGTTTGACACTCATGCCTGAATCTCTCGCTATCGTGTTCCGTAGGGCAACGGGCCTGCCGGACCGTCCGCCGGAGCCGGCTATAAGTATCGATCGCTACCACTCTTTGGGGCCGCGGCAGGGACACACCGCCGGGTCAGTCGCCTGTCGAAATTGACCTGGTACGAACGACGATAGGGTAGCCCAGCCGCGTTCCGCCCCGTCCCGAGGGGAGCAGCCCGTCCATGAAGCTCTCGGACCTGTCCATTCGCCGCCCGGTGCTCGCCAGCATGGTGAGCCTGGCCCTCGTCCTGTTCGGGGCCATCGGATACACCCGCCTCGCCGTCCGTGAGTTCCCCGACGTCGACCCGCCCATCGTGTCGGTCAGCACCGAGCTGCCCGGGGCCAATCCCCAGGTGGTCGAATCGGCCGTGACCGACATCCTGGAGGAGGAACTGAGCACGGTCGAGGGGCTGCGGACCCTGACGAGCTCCAGCGCCGAAGGGTTCAGCAACATCACCCTGGAGTTCAATCTCGAGCGGGGGGTCGAAGCCGCCGCCCAGGATGTGCGCGACAAGGTGGCCCGCATCCGCGGCCGGTTGCCGGAGGACGTGCGCGAGCCGGTGGTGGCCAAGCAGGAAGCCGACGCGCAGCCGTTCTTCTGGCTGTCGCTCTCGGGGGCCAACTACGATCTGCTCCAGCTCTCGGACATCGGCGACCGGCTGGTCAAGGCCCGCCTGCAGACCCTGCCGGGGGTGGGCCAGGCGCGCATCTTCGGCGAGCGCCGGTTCTCGATGCGGGTGTGGCTCTCGGCCGCGGAGCTGTCGGCCCGCGGCCTCACCGTGCAGGACGTGCAGCAGGCGATCCGGAGCCGCAACGTCGAGGTGCCGGCCGGGCGCATCGAGTCCGACCGGCGGGAGTTCACTGTCCGCTCGCTCGGCGAGCTCAAGACGCCCGACCAGTTCGCAGAGCTGGTGGTCTCCAACGCCAACGGCGTGCTGGTCAAGCTCAAGGACCTCGGCCGGGTCGAGCTCGGGGCCGAGGACGAGCGGAGCGCGCTGCGGTTCAAGGGCACGTCCGCGGTGGCGATCGGGGTGGTCCGCCAGTCGAAGGCCAACATCATCCAGGTGGCCGACGCCATCCGGCACGAGCTGCCCAAGATCCAGGAGTCGCTGCCGCCAGGGGTCAAGCTCGACATCGCGTTCGACGAGTCCATCTTCGTGTCGCGCTCGATCCGGGAGGCGGAGGAGACGCTCATCATCGCCGCGGCGCTCGTGGTGGTCATCATCTTCGTCTTCCTCAGGAACCTCCGGGCCACCATCATTCCGGGCCTCGCGATCCCGACCTCGATCGTCGCGACGTTCGCGATCATGTACTTCCTGGGGTTCTCGATCAACAACTTCACCCTGCTGGCGCTCACGCTGGCCATCGGCATCGTGGTGGACGACGCGATCATCGTGCTCGAGAATGCCTACCGCCATCAGGAGGAGCTGGGCGAAGGGCCCGAGCAGGCCGCCACCAACGGCACGCGGGAGATCGGGTTCGCCGTCATCGCCACCACCATCTCGCTGGTGGCCGTGTTCACGCCGCTCGCCTTCCTCAAGGGGTCGACCGGCAGGTTGTTCAACGAGTTCGGCATCGCGGTGGCGGGCTCGGTGGTGATCTCGGGCTTCGTGGCGCTCACCCTCACCCCGATGCTCTGCGCCAAGATCCTCCGGGTGCCGCAGCGGCACGGCGCGCTGTACAAGGTTCTCGAGAACGGCTTCAATGCGCTCGCGTCGGGCTATGCACGCACGCTGCGCGCCGCCGTGGGCTTTCGCTGGGCGGTCGTCGGGGCGGTCGTGCTGCTCACGCTGGGCGCGGTGGGCGTCTTTACCTCGCTCAAGCGGGAGTTCGTGCCGCCCGAGGACAAGGGTTGGTTCTTCTCGATCATCATCGCACCCGAGGGCTCGTCGCTGGCCTATACGGACGGCTACCAGCGCCAGGCTGAAGCAGTGCTCGCCAAGACCAAGGACGTGAGCAGCTACTTCAGCGTGGTCAACATCGGCGACGGCGTGAGCCGCGGGATGATCTTCACCAACCTGGTGGACTTCGACCAGCGCACCCGGTCGATCGAAGACATCATCGGCGAGGTTCAGGGCGGCTACTTCGGGATCCCGGGGGTGCTCGCCTTCGCCAACAACCCCCCGGCGTTCGGCTTCGGCAGCCCGGTGCAGTTCGTCATCCAGAATCCGGACTTCGATCTGCTGGTGAAGGGGAACGACACCCTGCTGGCCCGCGCCCGGCAGGTGAAGGGGCTCGTCAACGTGGACAGCGACCTCCGGGTCAACAAGCCGGAGCTCACGGTCAACTTCGACCGCGACCGCGCCGAGGACCTGGGCGTGCCCGTCGGTGACGTCGCCACGACGCTGCAGGTTCTGCTCGGCGGCAACCGCACCAGCACCTTCACGCGCAACAACAAGCAGTACGACGTGATCGTGCAGCTCGATCCCCACGCGCGCGCGACCCCGAGCGACATGACGGGCCTCTACATCCGGGGCCGGGGCGGCGAGCTGGTCAAGCTCGAGGCGCTGGCGAACGTGCGCGAAGGCGTCGGGCCGCGAGAGCTCAACCACTTCAACCGGGTCCGCGCCTCCACGCTCACCGCCGGCCTGGCGCCGGGGTTCACGCTGGGCGAGGCGCTCGATTCGCTCACCCGCATCGCCAACGAGGTGCTGCCCAAGGGCAGCAGCTCGGCACTTGCCGGCGAGTCGCGCGAGCTCGAGGAGAGCGGCTCGTCGCTCTACTTCGCGTTCCTGCTCGCGCTCCTGGTGGTGTTCATGGTGCTGGCGAGCCAGTTCGAGTCGCTGGTGCACCCGTTCACGGTGCTCCTCGCGGTGCCGCTCGCGGTTACCGGGGCGCTCTTCACGCTCAAACTCTTCGACGCGACGCTCAATCTGTACAGCCAGATCGGGATGATCCTGCTCATCGGCCTCGTGACGAAGAACTCGATTCTGCTGGTGGAGTACATCAACCAGCTCAAGGAGCGTGGGATGGACACCATCGAGGCCGCGCTCGAGGCCGGCCGGATCCGGCTCCGCCCCATCCTGATGACTTCGGTGGCGACCGTCATGGGCGCCGTACCGATCGCCTTCGGGCTCGGCGCCGGATCGATCAGCCGCCGGCCGCTGGGCTATGCGATCATCGGCGGCGTGCTGTTCTCGACGGTGCTCACGCTGTACGTCGTGCCGGCGGTGTACGTGATCTTCGACGGCCTGCGCTCGCGCGTCACCGGCCGGACCCATGCCCGGCATCCCGGACTCACGCCCGCGGAGGCCGAGTGATTCTCGCGCTGCTCCTCGCTCTCCAGGCGAGTGCCCCGCCTTCCGCCGCGCCGGCGCCCGCGTCCACCGGCGCGCCTCCGCGCGTCACCCTGGACCAGGCGATCAACCGCGCCACCCGCCTGGATCCCAACTA
>DASSYY010000117.1:0-2764 GCA_035703025.1 Gemmatimonadales bacterium
GACTGCGGCACAGCCACGGCGAGCGGGAAGTCCAGCTCCGCCCCCTCCGACCGCCCCAGCCAGTTCCGCTGCGCCGTCGTCGTGCTGTCCGACCAGTCCATCTTGGCCTTGTCATCCAGGTCGGCCAGCAGCCGGTCGGCGTACTCGGTGATCCGGAAGAACCACTGCTCCAGCGTCCGCGTCTCGACCAGCGTGTCGCAGCGCTCGCAATGGCCATTGATGACCTGCTCGTTGGCCAGCACGGTCTTGTCGAACGGACACCAGTTGACCGCGGCGGACTTCCGGTACGCCTTCCCCGCCTTGAAGAGCTGGAGGAAGACCCACTGGGTCCACTTGTAGTAGTCCGGATCGGTGGTCGAGAGCTCGTGCCGCCAGTCGAACATCCCGCCGATCCGCTTCAGCTGCCGGCGGAAGTTCTCGATGTTCTTCGGGATCAGGATGGCGGGGTTGATCCCCATCTTGATCGCGTAGTTCTCGCTGTGGATCCCGAAGGCGTCGTAGCCGATCGGCTCGAACACGTCGTACCCCTGCAGCCGCTGGAAGCGTCCGAAGATGTCGGCGCCCGTGAAGGCGAACATGTTCCCGACGTGCAGCCCCTCGGCCGAGGGGTAGGGGAACATCATGAGGTTGTAGAACGGCCGCTCGGCGCGCTCGAGGTCGGGCTCGTTGGTGCGGCGCTCGGCCCAGCGGGCCTGCCACTTGGCTTCGACGGCCTGGGGATCGTAGGCGTCGGCGGGGGGAGCCGCGGGGTCGGGCGCGGGGGCGGTCGTCTTCGAGTCGGTCTTCGCCATCGTGCGGCCTTGGAATCGGGTGTGAAGCGAGCGCTAAATCTATTCGGGCCGGGGGGTTACTGCTACCGCGCGGGCGCTTCGGGTTGGGCCTCGGCGCCGGCCGGGGGCCGTAATCAGCGCGGAGGCGAGCAGCGGGACGGGGGCGCGGTGGCCCCGCAGGGCGCGTCAGCACGAGCCATCGGCATCGAACTCCCCACGCTACGTTCAGCGAAGTGCTGTGGCGCCCGGAGGGGCCGCCGTGCCCACGCCCGTTGCGGGAGCATGCCCCGATGACCGGTCAGAAGACGATCACCCCAAGGACAACGTGTCTTCCGCCGCTTCTGCCTGCCTCCTACTATTAGCGGTGATTCCCCACCAAAACCCGGCGCCTCGATGACCGACCTGCGGTCGCACCTCCAGCAAGGCTTGAGCGCCAGCTATGTCCTCGAGCGCGAGCTCGGGCGCGGGGGCATGGCCACGGTCTTCCTGGCGCAGGACCTCAAGCACGGCCGGCCGGTGGCCCTCAAGGTGCTCCACCCCGAGCTGGCCGCCTCGCTCGGCCCCGACCGGTTCCAGCGCGAGATCCGCTTCGCCGCCCGGCTCCAGCACCCCCACATCCTCACGGTCCTCGACTCCGGCGACGCCGCCGGCCAGCTCTGGTTCACCATGCCCTTCGTCGATGGCGAGAGCCTGCGCGACCGGCTCCGGCGCGAGCGGCAGCTGCCGGTCGAGGACGCGCTCCGGATCGCGCGCGAGGCGGCGCAGGCGCTGCAGTACGCGCACGAGCACGGCGTGGTCCATCGGGACATCAAGCCGGAGAACCTGCTGCTGACGCGCGACGGGAACACGCTGGTGGCGGACTTCGGGATCGCGCGGGCGCTGGCGGAGACGGGCGGTCCGCCCGCCGCGCCGCTGACCGAGACCGGCCTGGTGATCGGGACGCCGGCGTACATGAGTCCCGAGCAGGCGGCGGGCGACAAAGCGCTCGACGCACGGACCGATGTGTACAGCCTCGGCGTGGTGCTCTACGAGATGCTCGCGGGCGAGCCGCCCTACACCGGGCCCACGGTCCAGGCGATGATCGCGAAGCAGCTCGCCGGCCCGGTGCCCAGCGTGCGCGTCACCCGCCCGAACGCCCCCGCGCACGTCGACCAGGCGATCACCCGGTCACTCGCCCCGACCCCGGCGGACCGCTTCGGATCGCCCGCCGAGCTGGCGCGCGCGCTGGCGGCGGCACCGCCGCCCGCGACCCAACCGTCGCCGCAGGCGACCGTCGCCGTGGGGTCGGCTCCTCGCAAGCCCGCGCCCGCCCGGCCGTCGCGCTCGCTGGCGCTGCTCGGGATCGGGTTCCTGCTCGGCCTGGGCGTGCTGTTCGGCTGGCTGCGCTCACACAGTGCCGCGGCCGGAGAGGACGGCGGCGCCGGGGGCGCCAGGCGGCTCGCGGTCCTCCCGTTCGAGAACGTGGGCGGCACGGAGGACGAGTACTTCGCCGACGGGGTCACCGACGAGGTCCGCGGGAAGCTGGCTTCGCTCAACGGCCTCCAGGTCACGGCCCGGAGCAGCTCCACGCAGTACAAACGGACCAGCAAGAGCCCGCAGCAGATCGGCCGCGAGCTGGGGGTGGACTACCTGCTCACCGGCACGGTGCGATGGGACAAGACCGCGGCGGCCAACCAGGTGCGCGTGAGCCCCGAGCTGATCCAGGTGGCCACCGGCTCGACGCGGTGGCAGCAGCCGTTCGACGCCGCCCTGACCGACGTGTTCACGGTGCAGGCCGATGTCGCCGGCCAGGTGGCGCAGGCGCTGGGCGTGGCCCTCGGCACGCCGCAGCGTCAGGCGCTCGCGGCGCCTCCCACCCGCAGCACGCCGGCCTACGACGCCTACCTCAAGGGCGAGGCCGCGTCCCGGCACATGTCGACCACCGACCCGGAGGAGATGCGCACGGCGGTGGCGTTCTACGAGCAGGCGGTGACGCTCGACTCGGGCTTCGTCGA
>DASSYY010000174.1:0-8883 GCA_035703025.1 Gemmatimonadales bacterium
TGGAGGCCGCCCTCGCTACGATCCGTCGTGACGTGGGCATCCCCCACGCCCTGATCAACGCCGCCGCCATCGACTCACCGCCCGACGCGCCGGCGAGCGAGAACGGGCCGTTCGAGGACTATCCGGTCGAGTCGTGGAACCGGGTGATGGACGTCAACGTCACCGGGGTCATGCTGTGCTGCCAGGTCTTCGGCGCGGCGATGGCGGAGGTGGGCCGCGGGTCGATCGTGAACATCTCCAGCATCTACGGCGTGGTCTCGCCCGACCAGCGCATCTACGGCTATCGCGCGGAGGGGGGGACGCCGTTCGTGAAGCCGGTGGCCTACTCGGCGTCCAAGTCGGCGCTGCTCAACCTCACCCGCTACCTGGCCACGTACTGGGCGCCGCGCGGCGTGCGGGTCAACACGCTCACGCTGGCCGGAGTCTTCAACCACCAGGATCCGCGGTTCCTCGAGGGCTACTGCGCCCGCATTCCCGTGGGCCGAATGGCCCGCCCCGACGAGTACAACGGCGCGATCGTCTTCCTCTGCTCCGACGCCTCGGACTACATGACCGGTGCCAACCTGGTCATGGACGGGGGGTGGACGGCATGGTAGCGATACCCCAGGTCGTCCCCAACTGGATCGGGGGGCGCGAGCTCACGGCCGACGGCGGCGAGAGCCTCGCCAAGCTCAGCCCGCACGACGGGCGCGAGATCTGCCGCCTCACGCGCTCGCGCGAGCCGGACGTGCGCTGCGCCGTCGAGGCCGCCATGGCGGCCTTCGCGCGGTGGTCGCGCGAGACCCCGATCCGGCGCGGGGAGATCCTCTACGCGGTGACCGACGCGATGGCGCGCCGCCGGCAGGAGCTGGCCGAGGTCGTGGCGCTGGAGACCGGCAAGTCGCCCGCGTCGGCCCGCGGCGAGACCGATGGGGCGATCGCGCTCGGGCGCTTCATGGCGGGCGAGGGACAGCGGATGTACGGCCGCACCACGACCAGCGGCATGCCCGACCGCTACGCCTCGACCGTCCGGCAGCCGATCGGCGTGGCCGGGCTCATCATTGCGGCCAACACGCCGATCGCCAACGTCGCGTGGAAGGTGTTCCCGGCGCTGGTGTGCGGGAACGCGGCGGTGCTCAAGGCGGCGGAGGACACGCCGCTCACCGCCTGGCTGTTCGCGGCCATCGCGCACGAGGCCGGGCTCCCGGCCGGCGCGCTCAACGTGGTGCAGGGACTGGGCGCGGAGGCCGGCGAGCCGCTGGTGTCGCACCCGGACGTCGCCGTGATCAGCTTCACGGGCTCGACGGCCGTGGGCCGGCGGATCGGCCAGATCGCCGGCGCCCGGCTGGCTCGCGTCTCCCTCGAGCTCGGCGGCAAGAACCCGTTCGTCGTGGCCGACGATGCCGACCTCGACGCGGCCCTCAAGTGGGCCACGCTTTCCGCCTTCAGCAACGCCGGACAGCGCTGCGCAGCCGGAAGCCGGATCATCGTGTTCGACGCGGTCTACGAACGGTTCCGCGACGCGCTGGTGCGCCGCGCCGAAGCGCTCCGGGTCGGCCCGACCGACGCCGACGACTACGGCCCGGTGATCAACGAGCGCCAGCTCGAGAGCATTCTCCGCTGCCTGGGCGCGGCGACGGGCGAGGGCGCCAGGGTGCTCACCGGCGGCGCGCGGCTCCTCGACCCGGACCATCGCGCGGGGTTCTACCTCGCGCCGACGCTGCTCGAGGCCGGACCCGAGGCCGCAATCTCGGCCACGGAGCTGTTCGGGCCCGTGGCCACGCTGTACCGGGTGCCCGACTTCGAGGCCGCGCTGGCGCTGGCGAACCGGTCGCCCTACGGCCTCACGGCCTGCATCCATACCGCCAGCGTGCATCGGGCGACGGAGTTCGCGCACCGGGTGCAGGCCGGCGTCGCGGTGGTCAACGGCGGCACCTACGGCAGCGAGCCGCACATGCCGTTCGGCGGCGTGAAGGCGTCGGGTAACGGGAGCCGCGAGCCGGGCACGGAGGCGCTGGACGTCTACAGCACCCTCAAGAACATCCTGGTCCAGACCGATCCCGGCCGGCTCTAGCCCCGTGACCCCGCCCGCGCCGTCCGCCGTCGCCTTCGTGCCCGCCCGCTCCGGCTCCAAGCGGGTGCCGGACAAGAATGTGCGGCGCCTCGCGGGCCACCCGCTGCTGGCCTATGCCATCGCGGGCGCCCGGGCAAGCGGCCTGTTCTCGGCGGTGGTCTGCTCGACGGACAGCGAACAGTACGCCGACATCGCGCGTCACTACGGGGCCGAGGTGCCGTGCCTGCGTCCGGCCGGCATGGCGAGCGACGTCTCGCCCGACATCGAGTGGGTCGAGCACATGCTGGGCGCGCTCGCGGCGGCGGGGCGGCGGTTCGACGTCTTCAGCATCCTCCGCCCCACGAGCCCGTTCCGCCGGGCGGAGACGATCCGGCGCGCCTGGGCCCACTTCGCCGGCGAGACCGGGGTCCACTCGCTCCGCGCCGTCGAGAAGGTGGCCCAACACCCGGGCAAGATGTGGGTGGTGCGCGGTGGCCGGCTGCTGCCGCTGATCGCGTTCAGCCCGGCCGACCGCCCCTGGCACAGCGCCCAGTACCAGGCGCTGCCGGAGGTCTACATTCAGAACGCCAGCCTGGAGATCGCCTGGACCCGGATCGTGGCCGAGACCGGCACGATCGCGGGTTCGGTGATCGTGCCGTTCCTGACCGAAGAGCTCGAGGGCCTCGACGTCAACAGTCCGCGCGACTGGACGCTGGCCGAGGAGCTGGCCCGGGCGCACCCCGAGGCGCTGCCGCCGGTCGGCGCGCCGCCGTACCCTTGATCGGAGCATTCGTGGCCGGGATCCGTCTCATTCCGCAGTCCGAGTTCACTCGCGTGCGCGGCACCCGAGCGCCCGACGCCGGGCGGCTGGCGCTGCTGGCCGACATGTGCCGGTTCAATACCCTCTCCGCGGTGAAGCGCGCGGGCTCGGGCCACCTGGGCTCCAGCTTCAGCGCGATGGACATCGTGGTGTGGCTCTACTTCCGCGAAATGAATACGCTGTCCGTGGGCATCCGCAGCCCCGACCGCGACGTGTACTTCTCGTCCAAGGGCCACGACGTGCCGGGGCTCTATGCCGTGCTCCACGCCGGGGGCGTGGTGAGCCGGGACCAGCTGCTCAAGCTGCGGCGGCTCGGCGGCCTGGATGGGCATCCCGATGTCGGCGTGCCGGGCATCGAGGCGAACTCGGGCTCGCTCGGCATGGGGATCTCGAAGGGGAAGGGGATGGCCTGGGCCAAGCGGCGCCTGGGGCGGGGCGGCCGCGTGTTCGTCCTGACCGGCGACGGCGAGCTGCAGGAGGGACAGAACTACGAGGCGCTGCTCAACGCCGCCCGGCAGGGCGTTCCCCAGCTCACCGTGATCGTGGACCACAACAAGCTCCAGACCGACAAGCCGGTCGCCGAGATCAGCGACCTCGGCGACCTCGAGGCGCGGCTCGGGACCTACGGCTGGAAGGTCCTCCGCTGCGACGGCCACGACTGGGACGACCTGGCCCGGACGTTCGAGGAGCTGCGGCAGCCGCGTGACGTCCCGGCCATCGTCATCGCCGACACGGTGAAGGGACGCGGCGTCTCGTTCATGGAGCATCCGCGGGCGCTCGCGGACGGGCACGGTCTCTACCGCTGGCACGCCGGCGCGCCGGACGACGAGAGCTTCGCCCGCGCGAGCGAGGAGCTGCTGGCCGGCGTGCGCGCGCGGTTCGATCGCCTGGGGCTCGGCGCGCCGGCGGTGGAGGAGCTGGTGCCCGAGGCCGCTCCGTCGCTCGGGGGCGGGCCACGGGAGTTCGTCGCCGAGGCGTATGGCCAGGCGCTGGTGGAGCTCGCGGCCCGGCGGACGGACATCGTGGTGCTCGACGGCGACCTCGCCGCCGACTGCCGGGTCCGCGCCTTCGAGGAGCGCTACCCCGACCGGTTCATCGAGAACGGCATCGCCGAGCAGGACATGGTCTCGATGGCGGGCGGCCTGGCCCGCAGCGGGCTGCTGCCGGTGGTGAACAGCTTCGCGAGCTTTCTGGCGTCGCGGGCCAACGAGCAGATCTACAACAACGCGACCGAGCGCTCGAAGGTCATCTACGTGTGCCACTTCGGTGGACTGATTCCGGCCGGCCCGGGCAAGTCCCACCAGAGCGTCCGCGACATCTCGCTCTTCGCCTCGCTCCCCGACTGCACCATCCTCCAGCCGTGCAACGCGGCGGAGACGCGGATGGCGCTCGAGTACCTCGTCGAGCGGAACGGCGGCGTCGGCGTGCTCCGGCTGGCCATCGGGCCCTCGCCCCGCGCGATCGCCCTCCCCGCCGGCTACACGCTCACGCCGGGGCGCGGCGTGGCGCTCACGCAGGGCGGGGACACCGTGGTGCTGGCGTACGGCCCGGTGCTCCTGCACGAGGCGCTGGGTGCCGCCGAGATGATGGCGGCCCGGGGAGCCGGGCTCACGATCGTGAACCACGCCTGGCTCAATCGGGTGGACCCCGACTGGCTGGCGCAGCTGGTGGCGCCCTACCGGCGCGTCTGCGTGGTGGACGACCATTCGCCGGTGGGCGGCCTGGCCGACCGTGTGGCCCGGACGCTGGCCGACCACGGCCTGCTCGAGGGGCGGGAATTCCTGGCGCTGGGCGTCGAGGGGTACCCGGCGTGCGGCGCGCCGGGCGAGGTCCTCAAGTTCCACGGGCTGGAGGCGGGCACGCTGGCCGAGCGGCTGCTCGAGGGGACCGGGGCCCTGGCCGCGGATGTGACGGGCGAGGGGGGCCGGGAGGTCTATACCCTGGAGGCGCCCCAGTGAGCGCGCCGCGGCCGGCCCGGGCGACGAGCCGGGTGCTGGTGACCGGCGGGGCCGGGTTCATCGGAACCCATCTGGTGCGCCGGCTGGTCGCCGACGGGGCGCACGTCACCGTGGTGGACGACCTCAGCGCGCCGTCGGCCCAGGCGGTCCCCGCCGGCGTCGCGTGGCACAGGCTCCGGCTGCCGGATCCGCGGCTCCGCGGCCTCGTCGCGGACGGACGGTTCGACCGCGTCTACCACCTGGCAGGGGCGGCCTACGTGCCCCCGTCGATCGACGATCCGGGTGGCGATCTCGCGAACAACGCGGACGTCACGCTCAGCGTGCTCGAGGCGGTGCGGCACGGCAGCCCCGGCACGCCGGTGCTGTACACCTCCTCTGCCGCGGTGTACGGCTCGCCCACTACGCTGCCGATCCGGGAGGACGCGCCGATCGTGCCGGTCTCGCCTTACGGCGTGAGCAAGTATGCCGCGGAGCAGTACGTGTCGCTCTACGCCCGCCTGCATGGGCTTCGGGCCGCCTCACTCCGGCTGTTCTCGGTCTTCGGGCCGGGCCAGCGGAAGCAGGTGGTCTTCGACCTCATCGCCAAGCTGGCGGCCGATCCGACCCGGCTCGAGGTGCTCGGCGCGGGGACCGAGATGCGCGACTTCGTGTTCGTGGAGGACGTCGTCGGCGCAGCCGTTGCCGTCATGGCCCGGGCGCCGCTGGCCGGCGAGGTGTACAACGTGGCCTCAGGCGAGGGGGTGACGATCAAGCAGCTGGTGGCCCACGTGACGGCGGTGCTCGGCGTGTCGCCACGGGTGCGCTACACGGGCGAGGCGCGGCCAGGAGACGCCCTGCACTGGGTGGCGGACGTGACCCGGCTCCGGGCGCTGGGGTACGCGCCCGCCGTGAACCTGCGAGAAGGCGTCCGCCGGGTGGCCGACTGGTTCGCGGCGCTCGACGCCCGGGTCACGGCATGACGCTGTGCGACACGGTGGCGCGCCCCGCGTCGCTGCCGCCGCAACGATGAGCCGGGCCGTCCTCCTCATCGGCAACTACCCGCCGCCATACGGTGGCGTCCCGCGCTACATCGAGAACCTCGCCCCGTTTCTCGCCGAGCAGGGGTGGGACGTGCACGTGCTCTCCACAGGTCATTCAGGGCAGGAGCGGCACGGGCGGGTGACGGTGTACAAGCTCCCTTGGTGGCGCAAGGTCCCGCTGGTGCTCCGGCACGGCGGGTCGTTCCACGGCGGACCGCTCGACCTTCGCGTGCGGACCGGGCGGGACGCGGTGACCCGCGCCTGGCTCCATCTGCTTGCCAGCGTTGGGCGCGAGATCGTCCGGCGCCACGACGTGCGGGTGATCTGCGGCTTCAATCTGTCGCGCGGGGGAATCGTTGGGGCTGCCATCGGCCGTGAGCGCCGCCTGCCCTTCGTCGTAAACAATTTCGGCGAGCTGCTCAGCAACGAGCGATTCTTTCGCGAGAATCCCCACGTGCTGCCGTTCATTGCCGCCACGGCGACCCGCCTGGTCTCGGGAAGCCGGCACTGCGCCTCGACCTACCAGCGTTTCGGACTGTCCCCGGCGGTGCAGGTGATTCCCTACGGCGTCGACGCCGCCCGCTTCCGGCCGGACACGGACGGTGAGGGCGTCCGTCGCCGGGTTGGCGCCGCCGCGGACGATGTGGTCGTGCTGTTCCTCGGCCGGCTGAATCGGGAGATGGGGCTGGACACCCTGCTGGCCGCGGCGCCCATCCTGCTCGACCGCCATCGCGCCATCCGGCTGGTGCTGGCCGGCGGCGCGGGTGAGCTGTCCGGCCAGGCGCAGCGGTATGCCGCCGGCTCCGACGGCAGGGTCGCCGTGCTGGAGAACGTACCATACGCGGAGCTGCCGGCCCTGTACGCCGCCGCGGACCTGGTCGTCGCTCCCACTGCCGGAGATCGCGCCTGCAGCAGTCTCGCCGCCGCCGAAGCCCTCGCGACCGGCCGGCCAGTCGTGGCCTCGGCTGTCGGCGGCATTCCCGAGCTGGTCCACGACGGTGAGACGGGGGCGCTCGTGCCGCCGGGCAACCCACTCGCGCTCGCCGAGTCGGTGCTGCGGCTCGCCGCGGACGGGGAGTGTCGGCGGGCCCTCGGCGCGCGGGGCCGCCGGTGGATCGAAGCCGAATGGGACACCAGGATCGTGCTCGGGCAGATGGCCTCGGTCCTGGACGAGGCGGCGGGGGGACGCAGGTGATCTGGGCCGTCATTCAGGTCGGTGGTCGCCAGCTCGCGTCGCTGCTGGTGTTCGCGGTTCTCGGCCTGCTGCTCGCCCCGCGGGACTTCGGCGTCGTCGGTATGGCCATGGCGTGGCTCTCGGTGGTGCAATCGTTCAGCGACCTGGGCCTGGGCGCCGCTCTCGTGCAGCGGCGCGAGGTCGGTCCGGCCCACTTCAGCACGGTGTTCGTGCTGAATGTCGGCGTGGGCCTGCTGCTGACGGCGGTCGGCGTGGGCCTGTCATGGCCGAGCGCGTGGTTCTTCCGGGAGCCCACGCTCCAGCCGGTCACGATGGCGCTGTCGCTCAACTTCATCCTGGGGTCCGTCACCGCCGCGCAGACGGCCATGGCCCAGCGGGAGCTGAGGTTCCGCCAGCTGGCGGTCCGCGACGTCAGCGCGTCGCTCATCGGCGGGGGAGCGGGCATCGCGCTGGCGGCCACCGGATTCGGGGTCTGGAGCCTGGTTGCACAGTCGCTCATCACCAGCCTGGCCTCGGCCATCCTGATCTGGCCCCTGTCCATCTGGCGCCCGCGAATTACCCAGTACTCGTTCGAGCTCCTGCGCGAGATGTGGCCGTACAGCAGCCAGCTCTTTCTGTTCAATATCTTCAAGTCGTTCGTGCAGAACCTCGATCGCATTCTGCTGGGCCACCTGCTCGGGCCGACGGCCGTCGGCCTGTACGTCTTCGCCAACCGACTGGTGGTGCAGCCGATCGCGACGCTGGTGGGAGGGGTCGGCGCCTACCTCTTCCCGTTCCTCTCCCGACTGCAGGAGGACCGCGAGGCCCTGCGCCATGCCTATGGCGAAGCGATGCGCGGCCTCGCCGCCCTGGCGCTGCCGGCAGCGGTGCTCTGCGCGATCGCAGCTCCCGCCGTAGTGCCCCTCATCTGGGGTGATCACTGGGTGGCCGCCGTGCCGCTCATCCAGGTCATGGGCGTCCAGGCGGTCTGCCAGGCGTACCTTTCCCCGGTCGGCCAGCTGCTGAAGTCGTTGGATCGGCCGCGCTGGCTGCTGTGGTGGGCGGTGGGGACGACGGCTGCCGTTGCGGTCTTCCTATGGGTGGGCGTCGGCCTCGGGGGCGTTGTCGGGGCGGCCTGGGGGGTCACCGTCGCCTACGGCCTCGGCGCCGTGGTCATCATGCGGATGACCGCCACGCTGATCGGCTTCGGTGCGGTCGAGCTGTGGCGCACGTGCGGGAAGGCCCTGGTGGCCGCACTCGCGATGGCGGCGACCGGGTGGGCCGTGAGCCAGATGCCGGCGACGGCATCGTGGCTGCGGGCGGCCGTGCTGATCCTGGTCCCCGGCGCCGCGTACGGAGCCGCGCTGCTCTGGCTGGATCACTCGCTCCTCCGCGCGCTTGCGGCGCGGTTGCGCACGTTGCCGCCCTCGGGTGCGGCGCCATGACGACGATACGAGGAGACGCCGCGTGAGATCCCTGTTCGCACGACTGCCGCTCATCAGCAGCATTCTGGCCATGGGCAATTCGGCCACCGCCGTGGCCCGTACCCAACGCGAGATGCTCACGCTCGCGGCCGATGCAGCCGTTCGCGACATCCTCGCCGACCCCAAGTACCAGGACGCCCGGCGCCTCAACCGGTACGAGGCCCAGGTGTTCTCGCAGAGCGGGGAGGACGGAATCCTGGGGGAGATCTTCCGGCGGATCGGCACGGTGGACCGGCGGTTCGTCGAGATCGGAGTCGGGGATGGCCTCGAGAACAACACGACCTACCTGCTCGCCCGCGGGTGGCACGGAGCTTGGCTCGACGGGAACGTCCCTGCGCTGGCTGGCGCGCGCCGCCACTTCCGCGGGCCGCTCGACGAGGGGCGCCTGGTGATCCA
>DASSYY010000330.1:0-4939 GCA_035703025.1 Gemmatimonadales bacterium
GAAGGCGGAGACCCAAAGGCTCGCCGAGCTGCAGCTCGCGACCGACACCGCGCAGCCACGCCCGGACAGCGTCCGGCGGGCAGCGGAGGTCGTACGGGTCGCGGCCGACGAAAGCCATCAGGCGGCGGACGAGGCCCGGGCGGCGGCGATCGCGCTCCGCACGGCGGCCGAGGAAGCCCGCGCGGTGGCCGACCTGCAGCGCTCGCTGCTCGCGGAGACCCGCCGCGCGACGGGCGGGACCAGCGACGGGCCACACGTGCCGGCCGCGAGGCTGGGGCTGCAGGGCCGCTGAGCCGAGCACGGCGGCGCCCTGCGGGCTCCTCGCCAACGGCCCCGGGGCGCGTCCCCGGGGCCGTTTTCCTTCGCCCACACCCGCTTCCGGAGCTCCCATGTCCCTCCACTTCCCCGTCGTCCTCCCCCAGCTCCTGCCCTACGCCGACTTCGCCGTGCTCCTCATGCGCCTCCTGGTCGGCGCGGTGTTCGCCACCAGCGGCTGGAGCCACACCAGGGACTCGGTCGCGCGGGGCAAGAGCATCGGCTTGCCGCCCGGCATCACCCGGTTTCTCGGCCTCGCCGAGCTGGCCGGCGGCCTCGGGGTGGCGTTCGGCGTGCTGACCCAGGTGGCCGCACTCGGGCTCATCCTCGTCATGCTGGGGGCGATTCAGAAGAAGATCTTCGTCTGGCACACCGGATTCTGGGGCAAGCACGGGACCGACGGCTGGCACTACGACCTGCTGTTCGTGGTCATGTGCCTCGTGATCGCGACGACGGCGGGAGGGCGGTACGTGCTGGTCTGACCCGGGGAGGTGGCCTGCGGGTGCCCGACTCGCCAGATTGATCGAGTCATCCCTCGCACACGCACCGGAGCCGCCATGCCGTCCCGCGATACCACGACCGCGACCGCCGCACTCCCCGCCCGGAAGCCACGCGAGGACGAGATCGACGCCTACGGCGTCACCCATCCCGGCAAGGTCCGCAAGGACAACCAGGATCACTTCGTCCTCTGCTCCCTTCGGAAGCAGCTCGTCCTCCGGCTCTCCAGCATTGCCGACGCCGACGATCTCATGAACGAGAGCGAGCGGCTCGCGTCGCTCGCCATGGTGGCCGACGGCGTGGGCGGCGCGGCCCGGGGAGAGACGGCGAGCCGCATGGCGCTCAAGGCCGTCACCCGCTACGTCTCCCGCGCCACCCGCTGCTACTTCGCCGCCGCCGAGGACGACGACCACGCCCTGCTCGATGCGCTGCAGCAGGGCGCCCGCCACTGCCATGCCGAGCTCCTCCGCCTGGGCGAGGAGGACGCCAACTACCGCGGCATGGCCACCACGCTCACCCTCTACCTCAGCGTCTGGCCCCGCGCCTACCTGCTCCAGGTGGGCGACAGCCGCTGCTACCTGCTCCGCGAGGGCGAGCTGACCCAGATCACCCGCGACCAGACCATGGCCCAGGCGATGGTGGACGTCGGCGTCATGAAGCCCGAGGAGGCGGCGAAGACCCGCCTGGCCCACACCCTGACGAGCGCGATCGGGGGGCACGAGACCGACCCGGTGGTCACGCGCTTCGAGATGGACTGGGGGCACGTGCTCCTGCTGTGCAGCGACGGGCTGACCCGGCACGTGCCGGACGAGCGGATCCGGGACGTGCTCCGCTCGATGACGTCGGCCAGGCAGGCGTGCGAGACGCTGCTGCAGGAGGCGCTCGACGGCGGCGGGAGCGACAACATTACGGTCGTGGTGGGCCGCGCGGTGGCGCGCAATAGCGAGGAGGCATGACGCCGCCGCACGAGCGCTGGACTGCGGCCCACCTCGACCGCCGCTCGGTCGAGCGGGCCGAGTATCGCCGGACGGCCCCCGCGCTGCTCGAGCTCGACGGCTGCCGCTGCGCCGTGCGCGACCTGGGCCTCGGCGGGCTCCGGGTGGAGCCGGCGCCCGGAGGCCGCGTCTGGTACCTGGACCAGCGGGTGACCGGAACGCTGGTCTTGCGGACCGGCGAGCGGATCGTGGTGGAGGCCCGGATCGGCCGGATCGATCGGTCCGGCCTGGCGCTCTTTCCCGAGAGCCTGCGGTGGCCGATGGTGGCGGAGATCGAGGCCGAGCGGGCGGCGCTGCTCCAGCGCCACCGAGAGCGCCGCGCGGCCCCGCGGCTCCCCATCTCGTCCCCGACCGCGGACGCGCCGGGCTTCGGCACGCCGCTTCGCGACGTGAGCGCGACCGGCCTCCGCTACGCGCTCACGCGCTTCGAGTCGGCGCCGGCGCTCGGGAGCCGGATCGAGGGCGCGCTCCAGCTCGACGCCGACACCGCGATCGAGGTGCGCGGGCGGGTGGTGCGGCACCTCGGGCGGGAGATCGCGGTCGCCTTCGATCCGCCGGGGCTGGATCCCAGCGTGCTGGAGCTGCTCCGGCGGCGGTTCTTTCAGGGGTAGGCCCGCTTACCGCCCCCGCCGCGCGCTGAACGACCCCCGCACCTCCAGCGGCCGGTCCTCGTCGCCCAGGTCCCACGCCCGGAACCCTTCGGCCTTCAGCACGAACTCTCCCTGGACGGCGTCTTCGCTCGAGCGCGTGACGGTGACCGTTCCCGAGCGTGCACGGTACGCCCCGCTCGGCGACGTCGGCGAGCCCGTCACGACCAGCGCCCGGACGTCGCCGGTGCCGGCATCGCTCAGGGCGTACGTTCCGGCCTCGGGCCGCTGGCCGTTCGGCCAGGTGAATACGACGGCGCCGGTTGGAGAGTCAGGGCCGAGGGTCAGCACGAACGGACCCGAGCCCCGCCCATTCATCACCGGCCCGAACTCCGCCGCGCCGCGAAGCGTCAGCCGTTCGGCGCCGGAGGTCCTCGCCTCGAACCGGGCCGGTCCCGTGCTCGTGGCCGCCGCCAGCACGGCGGTCACCACGTAGAGCCCGACGCCGGCGCACATCTGTCTCGCGTTCATCTCACTGCGCTCCTTTCGTAGAGTGTGTACCGGTGTCACCGCGTGAAAGCGAGGTCCAGGTCCTCCCCCGGACTGAGCACGCAGAAGTCGTAGTAGAACCACACCACCCCGGCGTCGACCTCGCCCTCGAACTGATCGCCGTAGGCGTCGGATCTGAACGCCAGCTGATCGTCCGCCTGCTGGAACCGTCCGTGGTCCTGCAGCACCCGCGCGGTGTTGGTCGCGTCCCGCCAGTTGAGCGTCATCTCCCAGGTGCCGTCGCCGCGGAGCGCCATGCCGCCCCCGAGAATCGGGACCGGAGCGCAGGCGTCGGAGGTCACGACCACCGGCACCGGATCGTCATTGGCGCCCACGAGCTGGTAGCTGCCCAGTAGCTGGTTTCCCGGCCCGGTCCCGCCGTCGCTGCCGCCGCCGCAGGCCGCCGCCAGGGCCACCACCGTCCACCACCCCGCCACCGGCCGCCACTTCCGTCCGATCTCGTGCCAGGACATCGCCACCTCCTCGGCTGGGGGCACCTGCCGCCGCTCGCTCGAGTCGGAGGCCCGGTGTCGCTGTACGAGGGGATACGCAGGGGGCCCCGCCGCCGTCTCACGGCGATTTGCCCGAGCCGCCCTGGTGGCATAGCTTGGCCCACATGGCCACCAGTCCCGACTCACTCTCGCCGGCCCTCGAGCGCGCGCTCGAGAAGTTCGCCGGCGTCGTCCGGCGGGTCTGCTGGCGCTACCGGTTCACCGGAGCCGACGTCGACGAGCTGATGCAGGAGGTGCGCATCCGGCTCTGGCACGCGCACGGCGCCCAGGAACGTCCCGATGAGACCATCGCGGCCATCCCTGCGTCCTATCTCCATAGGACGGCCATGTCCGCGGCCGTCGACCTGCTGCGCCGGCGCCGCGCACGGCGCACCGACCAGATGGTCCCCATCGACGACGAGCCTCCTGGCATGATGCAATCCCCCGGACCGGATCAGGCATTGGGCGAATCGGAGCTCGCCGAGCAGGTGGAGCGGGCGATCCAGACCATTCAGCCGTCGCGGCGGCCGGTGGTGCGGATGCACCTGATGGGACACACGCGCGAGGAGATCGCCGAGCTGCTGGGCTGGTCGGAGTCGAAGACGCGGAACCTGCTGTATCGCGGGATGGCGGACCTGCGGGAGCGGCTGCTGGCCGAGGGGGTGCGATGGAACACGGAGACCTGACCGAGACGGCGCGGCTGCAGCAGCTCTACGCCCGGCGCGTCGGCGCGCGGGACGGGGGCGGCGCAGGCGACACGGGCCACGTCACGATCGAGGCGATCCTGGCCGTGGTGCAGCGCGAGGGCTCGGAGGACGAGCGCCTGGCGACGCTGGAGCACGTGATGAGCTGCGCGGCCTGCCACCGGGAGTACGAGTGGCTCAAGGCGGTGGACCAGGCGGGAGTGGAAGCGGAGGCCGGGGCCGGCGCGGGAGGGCAGCGGGCCTGGTGGCGGGGAGCGCCGCTCGCGCTGGCGGCGTCGGTCGTGGGCGTAGTAGGAGTTGGAGTGCTGCTCTCAGGGGTGCTGCGGAGTGGAACCGACCAGGTGCGCGGCACCGGTGGCGACATCGCCCTGGTGGCGCCGGGAGCGCAGGTGCCGGGGGACGGGCAGGTCGGGTTCACGTGGCGGGCCGTGCCGGAGGCGTCGCGATACGTGCTGGAGGTGCAGCGGCCGGACGGGGCGGTCGTGCTCGCGGATACGACGGCGGATACGGTGGCGGTCGTGGAGGTGGGGCGGCTGGGGGCGGATTCGGCGTTCCGGTGGTGGGTGCGGGAGGTGACGGACGGCGCGGAGCCGCGGGCGTCGGGGTTTCGGGAGCTGAAGCTGGAGCGGTGAGCCGGGCCATGGGGCGGACGGGAGTCACCCTGAGCGGAGCGAAGGGGCCATGATTCGGGTCATGGCCCCTTCGCTTCGCTCACGATGACGGGCGTGTGCGGGTCCCTCGCCGCCACCGCGCGCCACCGCAGCGATCACCACCACAGACCGCCCACCTAACCCCACCAC